>JAFZFM010000264.1 GCA_017555865.1 Bacteroidaceae bacterium | reverse complement strand
GCCGGATTTTAGGAAGTTACCGTTGCTATAGAATTTGCGCCCACCGAGTTTGCTGGTGATCTCCAGCTTCCGGGTGAGGCCGCGGATTTATAGAATAAAAAAATAGCAGCAAAATTTGCTGCTATCTAATTTTGTGGGTGGTTGATGGGATTCGAACCCACGACATTCAGAACCACAATCTGACGCTCTAACCAGCTGAACTACAACCACCATGTCGCTTTGTTTTTCAAAAGCGATGCAAAGGTATGGAGAATTTTTTGAATCTCCAAGGAATTCGGGGTCTTTTTTGCGTTTTGTGAAAGTTTTTTTCAAATATCCCCTGCTTTTTTGATAAATTGACTACTTTTGCGATGATATGGACCTCGCTTTTGAACTGGTGCATATGATTGGACATCTATTTTAAAAAGAAAAGACTGTATGAAAAGGATAATCTCTTTTTTTCTGATACTGTTATTGTCTGCGCCTCTGTGCTGTACTTTCGCGCAGGAGAAAGATAAGATCGTAATGCCGGAATACCCCGGTGGACAGGCCGCATTGCGTAAGTTTCTTATGAGTGAGCTCAAATACCCGGCCGAGGCGCGTGCTGCCAACGAGGTGGGCGAGGTGCTTGTCGGCTTTTCTGTGGGAATGGACGGCAGTATCTCTGGTGTAAGGGTGCTCAAACCTGTCTCTCCGGCGCTCAATGCCGAGGCTGTGAGGGTGGTGCAGATGATGAAGTACTGGAGACCCGGTACACGTAACGGAAAGCCTGTAAGGGCCGAGATGACTATCCCCATCAACTTCAAGACCGTAATTGACAACAACAAGTACTTGAATGATGATGATGGCAGCTCCAAGAGCAAGCGTGACATCTTTTGATGGTCTCTTTTCAATAACAGACATTGATACTCCATATTTTCAATCCCGAGAATGACCTTGCCCTCGCAGATGGGAGTGCGAATTATTGTCCACCGCCGGCTGCGGCGCAGATAGCCTATGACCTTGCCTCTCTGCCGTTGTGGTTCGCAGGGGTGGGGAATGCTGTCATTCTGCCCGACGGGTATCATCAGCGTTTTTATAATGAGATGTCAGCGCGGTTTGCGTTGGCATCGCCCTATGATGCTTCAATGGCCGGTAGTGTGGATTGCTGCAGGCCATGGGGCTGGAGCCCGCAGATAAGACGCCGTCTCAAGGCTATGGGTCTTTCCGATAGCCTTCTTCCCTGTGATGCCGATATCGACGCCATACGCAATCATTCCAACCGTTGTTCATCGATAAGAATTCTTGCCGCGCTTGGTGAGCGTGGTGTCGAACTGCCGCCAATGCCGCAGTATCTGCAGGATGCCGATGCTGTTGCCGATTTTGTGAACAGCCAGCCACGTTGTGTTGTCAAGGCTCCATGGTCGGGTAGCGGAAAGGGTATAGCATGGGGCATCGGCCGTGTAGAGACCCCAATGGAACATTTCTATAAAGGCGTTATAAGGCGCCAGGGTGGTGTGGTCTGTGAGCACTTCCTCTCATCGGTACAGGAGTTCGCGATGGAGTTCTATGCCGGCGAAAAAGGCGTCTCGTTTGTGGGCTATTCGCTCTTTGATGCGGCCAAGGGCTCATATTCGGGCAATCTGCTTGCTACTGACAGTCACATTGAGGGCATCCTGTTCCGGTTAATACCTGTTGATACAATCCATACAGTACGTGCGCATCTTGAAGATATCCTGTCGGGGATACTTGCTGGTAGCGGTTATTGCGGTTATCTTGGTGTGGATATGATGATCTACAACGACGGGGGACATCTGCGTCTCAATCCCTGCATGGAGCTTAACCTGCGCATGAATATGGGTGTGGTGTCACGTCTTTTCCATGACAACTACGTCGAGTCCGGTGCTACAGGCCGTTACTTTGTCGATTTCTACAAAAAGCCCGGTGATGCATACGAGGCCCATCAAAAGAACCTTGCCCTGTATCCTCTCGACGTCTGCAACGGTAGGGTAAGGAGCGGATACTTGAATCTGTCGCCCGTGTTGCCCGGCAGCCGTTATACGGCGTATGCCATCGTGGAGGGGCGGTAATCCTTAAAAGTCTGTAGTGTTCTTTAGAAGTTGTTTAAATTTATGTCCTTGAAATTTTTATAGAACTTTTTTAGAGTGTTTTTTTATTTTTCAAAGGCGCATAGCGGGCTATTTAACTGCGAAAAAGAGAAAAACAGGCAACAAAGCCACGAGTAAGCGAGAGCAAAGAAAGTTTACTTGCTTTGCCGAGCGGGAGTGGGTTCGTGCAACAAAGGGCATAAAAAGACAAGCACTTCTTGAGGACTATGTAAATAATATTTTTGAAAGAAATTTAAACAGCTTCTTATATAATAGGCGCAAATTGAAGAAATGGCCAAAGATATTTTGTGTCAACCTTTTCTAGGGATAGTCAAATAGAGTGCAGGCTGCAATTCTTTTCATTGGGAAAAGTGTGTTAAACTTTATTTATTCGCTCTAAAAAATGTTGTTGCATTAAATTATTCGCTTGAAAAAGTGTATTTTTGCACTGGAGCTAATATGCAATAAGATGCTGAAAAGAAAAATTGAGTCAGTTTTGGTTGAATGGAAAACCTCTGGATCCAAGAAACCACTTGTGATAAAAGGTATTCGCCAATGTGGAAAGACATATATTGTCCAAAAATTTGCAAAGGAGAATTATGAGAATGTGGTTTACATGAACTTTATTCTTGAACCGGATAAGAAGTCTGCCTTTGCCGGCAATATAGATGTTGATACTATTATTCTTAACTTATCTGCCTTGATACCGGGCAGTCGTTTCGTTGACGGAAAGACTTGCATTATTCTTGATGAAATTCAGGAGTGCAGGGAGGCGAGGACAGCATTAAAGTCGTTCCAAATAGATGGGCGTTTTGATGTTATTGCGACCGGTTCACTCTTGGGCGTGAGGGGATATGGCAAAAGCGACAAGACTATTGAGGACGGTCAGGACTCTATCCCTGTTGGATATGAGACTGTAGTCGAAATGTATCCGTTGGATTTTGAGGAATTCTTGTGGGCAAATGGAATCAACAACAAGGTTATTGATTCAGTGAAAGCGTGTTTTGAGAATGAAACAGTAGTCCCAGATGGTATTCACAAAGTGATGATGGAATTGTTGTACAGATATGTCATAGTTGGAGGTCTGCCTGAGGTTGTGAATACATTCCTTGAAACCAAAAATATCGAACTTACTTACAAAGTACAGCGTAACCTTATTGCAGAATACGAGGAGGACATGGTTAAGTATGCTGATGATGCAGACAAGCCTCGTATCCGTGAATGCTTCGAATCCATTCCTAAGCAGTTGGCTAAGGACAATAAGAAGTTTCAGTATTCGGTCGTACGCAAGGGCGGACGCTCTTCGCACTATATAGGTAGCCTTCAGTGGCTTGAAGATGCAGGAATTGCAAAGAGATGTTATAATACTCAAATTACAGAACTGCCACTTGAGG
>JAFZFM010000263.1 GCA_017555865.1 Bacteroidaceae bacterium | reverse complement strand
GAGCAACAAGAATATTCACAGATGCATATTCGGCCTTGAGCGATAAGAGCGTTGTGAATGAACCGGCACCTGCAAGCAAGGGGAATACAAGCGGAACAAAGGTTGCGTTGTTGGCAAGGTGCGAGGAATCCTTGAATATCTCGATATCGAGAATCATCTCGAGCGACATGAGGAATATGATTACAGCACCTGCTACCGCAAACGAGTTAATATCTACACCAAAGAGGCTCAACAGCCAGTCTCCTACAAAAAAGAAGAGAAACATGAGGCCAAATGAGTAAATAACAGCCTTGTTTACACTTATGACCTTACCCTTATCGCGTAACGACAGTACAATAGGCATAATGCCTATAGGGTCAATGATTGCAAAAAGCACAATGAATGCGCTAAAGAACTCAACCGTGTTGAACGATGAAAATATCTCCATAACTGCAAAAATCTTTATTTAGTTTACAAAACTATATTTTCTACAACAATTATAAGAAGAAACCGGAAAGAAATATGGTATTCAATTCATTTTTTTTCACAACAAGCAGAAAAAAACATCCCGTTTCTATTAAAAAAATACTTATGTGACAATATGTATACATAAATTGGCAAAAAGACAATTCATGCAGTTATATTTTCATAAACATTATATAATTTTATTTTTTATTGAAAAAAAGTACTAAAAAGTTGTCATTTATTATATATATATATATATTTGCGATTGGTTCAATATGTCATAAAAGATATTATCAAACCAAAGAAAGGCACTTATATAAATAACATTTGGCAGCGTAGATGAGCCATAATGTTTGCTTTTACTAAACAAACTATGGAAAAGTGGGGAAGATTTGTCATTGTAGCCTTTTGGCTTTTATGCTTTGCAACAATACATTGCAAAGGGCAAATTGTGCCCGATATCGTGAGCCACGACCGTTACGCTCTCTACTACTACCAGGACCGCATTGACATTCAGAACAACTACCTGGACAACGCCTACCAGATTTCGCGCATAAAGAACATTCTTGCCAATTCTACAAGAATAGACAGCATTACCATCTATGCCTACGCTTCGCCCGAGGGTTCATACTCGCGCAACGTATGGCTCGCCAACCAACGTGCACTTGCTGCACGCAAATTCATACTTGCTAACCTGCCCGACAGCACCATACTGGCACCCGAGAACATTCACCTGCGCCCAATGGGTGAGAACTGGGAAGGTCTGGAGGCAGAGCTTGAAGCCAACTATCATCTTGCAAACCGCGACAGGGTGATGAAAATCATGCATGCAAGAGTTTCTACCGAAACAAAGAAGTGGAGACTGAAAAACCTTGACAACGGCTATACCTACAGCATTATTATACGTGATCACATGCCAAGACTTCGTTTGGCAACATGGATTTGCGTATATGCGCCTTACAACGAATTGCGCATTGACCTTAAGGATACCCCACTGGAGTTCCCGCAAAGAATTGAGCCCATAACTACTGTAGCCCCACTGTACGAACGCAGAACAATATTGGCACTCAAGAGCAACCTGCTTTACGACGCAGCCACACTGCTGAACTACTCGGTTGAAGTTCCCATGACAAAACATTTCTCGGCACTATTCTATCACCAGTTCCCCTGGTGGAGATGGGGCGAGGGACGTAACGAATACTGTATACGTTTCCTGAGTATTGGCGGCGAGGCACGCTGGTGGTTCAAACCCGGCAACAACCCCAAACGCGACAGGCTTACAGGGCATTTCCTGGGAGTGTATGGCGAATCGGGCAAATGGGACTTTGAATGGAAAAGAGACATATGTTATCAGGGGGAGCACTGGAGTGCCGGTATAAGCTATGGCTATGCCATGCCGTTGGGTAAACACTTCAACCTTGAATTCTCGCTGTCACTTGGCTATGCCTCAATAGCATACAGGAAATACACCCCAAGCAGCGACTATGAGATTTTGTGGAGAGACCCTGACAACACCGGACGTTGGCACTATTTTGGCCCCACAAAGGTACAGGTATCACTTGTTCTGCCAATAACTGTTAAGAGTACAAAGAAAGGAGGTTCACTATGAAAAAGTTTGTGAGCCTCGGCCTTCGTAATTTGAGCCTTGTGTTGGCACTGCTGGTACATGCAGGATGCGAACATCGACCGCTGGAGATGAGACAATACGAAGAAAACATATTCGTACGTGTATATTATGACGAAAATATACGTAACGTAAGTTTTGGGTTTTATGATGAATCCAAGAAAAAACCGGAATACTCTTCTCCAAAAATGATGCGAGTAGCGTTCTTTGACAATGTCAGCGACAAGTTGGTATCGGAACGATACCTGTACGATTGCGGAAGAGACGAAAGAGGTTACTACATTCAAGGCAAGATGAATTTACCTAACGGAAAATACAATATGCTTGCATACAATTTCGACACAAATGAAATTGAGACAAGGAACAACAATTCATATTACGCCATGAGTGCATATACCAATGCACTTAGCGAAAGCGAAGCAAACAGGTTTTTCAGTTCCCGTGGTGACGATGCGACAAACATTTGCCGACAGCCCGACCACCTATTCGTTGCCAAGGTTGAAGACGTTGAAATTGACAAACCAATTTATTACGAAGCACCCGATACCATAAAGAACAACACCGGAACATACCCCGTAGCCGAAACAATTGTAAAGACCTATTACCTTCAGTTCAACATAAAGGGAGTAGAGCATGTACGTTCGGCTGTGGCACTTATCTCAGGTATGGCAGGTTCAAAGAATATGCACAGCAATGAGATGGTAAAGGATGATGTTGCAAGCATATTCTTTAGTCTTAACAACGGAAAGGACAAGGCACGTACCAGCGATGACATAGCTGTTGCATACGCCTCGTTCAACACATTCGGAAAACTGCCACACACCGAAGGATACTTGGACGTAACGTTTGAGTTCAAGACCATATATAACACCGTACAGACAGAAACATTCCATATCACCGATATTTTTGAAACAGAAATGGCAAAAGAGAATCAATGGATTATCATTGACAAAGTGATTGAGATTATACCGCCGGAAGGTTCTGATACAAGTGGCGGTATGTCGCCGGGAGTAAATGATTGGGAACAGATAGAAGGAAGCATAACAATTTGATTTATAATATAAACATAGAGAAAACTAAGCATTAATTAATTAATTTATTT
>JAFZFM010000030.1 GCA_017555865.1 Bacteroidaceae bacterium | reverse complement strand
TCCCCGAGATGATGGAGAGCTTCTTCAACTCATCAATAATGGGTCGCGCACAACGCAACGGCTATGCTGAAATTTGTTTACATAATTTACGTGATTATACAACAGACAAGCATAGAAAGACCGATGATTACCCTTTTGGTGGCTGCGCCGGCCTTGTTATGAAAATTGAACCAATTGACAATTGTATAAAACACCTTAAAGCCCAAAGAGAGTATGACGAGGTGATATATACCACCCCAGACGGCCAGGTTTTTGACCAACCAATGGCAAATTCCCTGTCAATGAAACAGAATCTTATATTTCTGTGCGGTCATTACAAAGGAATAGACCACCGCATTCGTGAACACTTGATTACCAAGGAGATAAGCATAGGAGACTATGTACTTACAGGTGGCGAATTGGCAGTAGAAGTAATATGCGACGCCGTTATTCGCTTAATTCCCGGAGTAATTTCGGACGAAACATCGGCTTTGAGCGACTCTTTCCAGGATAATTTGCTTGCAGCACCGGTATATACACGACCTGCAGAGTACAATGGATGGAAAGTCCCTGATGTCCTGCTCTCGGGACACGAGGCAAAGATACGTCAATGGGAGTTTGAACAGTCACTGGAGAGAACAAAACTACTACGTCCCGACTTGTTGAAATAAAATAAATATTATTTACATGTTACATTTGTATATACAATATTAAAACCAATATTTATATATCAAACAAATGTAAACCACACTTATTCAACAGTTGCCGACAAGAGGCAAAAAAAATGGAACACATTACGTGTTCCATTTTTTTGCCAACGATATGTGAATCAAATTTCCAATGCTCCAATAAGCTCCTGCACAGAATTCATCTTGTGACGGACAAGGTAATCCTGAATATAATCCACAATTTCACCCGTCACAGCAGGATTCATAAAGTTGGCAGTACCAACCTCTATTGCACTGGCACCTGCGAGCAGGAACTCAATAGCGTCGGCACCGGTAGTAATACCTCCAATACCTACAACAGGAATCTTCACCGCCTTTGCAACCTGCCATACCATGCGCAGGGCTATCGGTTTTACAGCAGGGCCACTCATGCCACCTGTAATTGTAGATAGTAAGGGACGACGCTTTTCTGAATCGATTGCCATACCAAGCAAGGTATTTATAAGCGAAACACTATCGGCACCGGCACCCTCTACCGCACGTGCAATCTCTGTAACATCTGTCACATTGGGCGACAACTTTACAATCAGGGTTTTTGGATATGCCTTGCGCACTGCTGACACAACTTCTGCAGCCGACGCCGCCTGAACACCAAACGCCATACCTCCCTGCTTTACATTAGGACATGAGATATTAAGCTCTATAGCCGGTATCTTATCAAGAGCTGCAACTTTCTCGGCACATGCAACATAATCCTCGATACATGCGCCCGATACATTAACAATGACATTTGTATCAAGATCCTTCAGCTGAGGATAAATATTCTGTGCAAAATAATCCACACCTTTATTCTGCAAACCAACAGCATTGAGCATTCCCATTGGAGTCTCTGCACTGCGAGGATATGCATTACCTTCGCGATGATTCAACGTTGTACCTTTTACAATAAAACCACCAAGCTTGTTCAAATCTACGAAATCGGCAAATTCAAGACCATAACCGAATGTTCCCGAAGCCGTCATCACAGGGTTCTTCAAATCCAACCCACCTATTTTAACATCTGTCTTTACCATTTTAGTTCATCTATTGAAAATACCGGACCATCTGTACACACACATCTGTGACCATCTTTAGTGTCCTCAACACAGCAGAGACAAGCACCAAGGCCACATGCCATCTTGTTCTCCAGAGAAACCTCACATGTAACCCCATTCTCGCGGGCGTAACGCGCCACAGCCATCATCATAGGCTTTGGACCACATGTATAAATATGGTCAAACTTCTCACCCATTACAGAGTGATTTGTCACATAACCTTTCTCACCAAGCGAACCATCCTCAGTGGTATACTCTACACGACCAAGAGCCTCATATGCCGAACGCAGATACAGATCCTTGGCCGAACGGGCACCAATCAGAATTGTAAAGTCACAACCGTTTCTCTTCAACTCCTGAGCCAGATAATACAACGGAGCAGAACCCACTCCACCACCTACAAGCAGATATCTGCCACCAGGTTGCTCCGGCATATTAAAACCGTTACCAAGTGGCATAAGCGTATTGAGTTTATCGCCAACCTTTAGCGAACCGAGCCAACGTGTACCGTCACCCACAAGCTGCACAAGAAAACCAATCTCGTTTTTCTCGGCACAGAAACTGTGAACCGAAATAGGACGACGCAGCATTACAGTAGGGGTAGCGTCAATACGCAGCTCTGCAAACTGGCCAGGACGGGTTTCGGGTAAAGCTGTGTCGCTACCCGCAACAAGCAGAACACAATTCGCATTCACCTGCTGCACCTCTTTAATTGTCAAATTGACAAGAACTTTTTTCATATCAATGTATTGTTAAGTATTTTTTAGCATTATTTGCGAAGATAGTACATTTTTGCTCTATTGGCAAAGAAGAAACTGTTTTAATTTAATTAAAAAAAAGCCGGAAAAGACCGACTGGCCTTATCCGGAACCCTTTATTAACAATAAAAACACTTTTCACCATCTGCAACTGTCACTTTTCGGGCAACAATATCTCATACGTGCCGTCGGTATAATAGACGCGCACCTCCTTTATCTTCTTGCACAGCATTGGCGCAACATGCTGCTGAACCTGGCGCTGCTGCCTCTTTGGAGCACGCTCTATCTGGGGTTTAGAGGTATTCGCAGTTGGTTTTTCTACAGCTTTTGCAGTTACGCCATAAGCCGGAACATCGGGCTGCAGCTCAATAGCTTCAGTTTGTTTCGGTTCTGACACAGAAAACAATGTATTACCGCCAAAACCCTCGTCTGGAACCTGCAATCCACCCTTTACCGGAGCTTCGCCGTAACCAAGTATAAGCCACTTGGCATCTACCGACGGAAAAGCTTCACAAATCTTTTGCATAATCTCAAGACTTGGTTTGTTTCGTCCACTCAATATATGCG
>JAFZFM010000262.1 GCA_017555865.1 Bacteroidaceae bacterium | reverse complement strand
TTTATTATCCCACTTACCGACACAAATAAACTGCAGAAACAAAACAGTAAGACATATAAAAACACCAAGCAACTCAAACACAAGCACTATCTTCGAGTCACCATAACCGGTTTAAACAACGCTTTAGCAATACAAGAAGAAAAGGCTGAACAAAACCACCCACACACATAAAGCACCACTATCACAGTCACACAAAGCAAACATGCAACTACACACAGCATTATATCTATACGCGACATTACAAATAGAAAGAGAGTATAAAGAAATCCTCTTACAGCTGTGATTACGAATTATCACAGCAACATCTACCACAAAAAAAGTCCGGCATGCATTCCACACACCGGACTTAAGACTATACTAAACAACAATTACTTAAAGGCATCCAAGTTATGCTGCTCATAAAGATTCTTTCCTTCTGCAGTGTAAAGGATATCAATGCGCTCCTGATAGAACTTCTCAACCTTTCCACGCACCACCTTCATGGTACTGTTCATCATACCGTTCTGCTCTGTAAACGCCTCTGGAAGCACTGCGAAGCAACTTGGCAACCAACGCTCCGGGAACATACCTGCATGCTCACCACCCTTCTTGAACTTGTCCACATCGGCCTTAACAAGATCACATGCAGCTTTACGTCCATCCTCTGTAGAGAAATCGAGTCCTTTCGCCTCAAGAGCACGCTTGATGTTATCCTTGTTAGGAACGAACAAAGCAATTGTATATGGAGACTGGTTATTATATAGAATTACCTGGTCAATGGTTGGACAAAGACTTACAAAAGCCTCTTCAATACCCTCAGGGCTATATTTCTCTCCGTCGCTTGAAATCAAAAGACTCTTGAAACGACCCTTTACATAAAGCAGATTCTCTTCGGACATGTAACCCAAGTCTCCGGTATACAGATAACCGTCACGTACAGTTTCAGCCGAAGCAACAGGATTCTTCCAATAGCCGGCCATTACATTCTCACCTTTAACAACAATCTCGCCCAGTTCGCCTGCTGGAAGCTCCTTACCGTCGGCATCACAAATCTTAAGCTCGATAGGTTTTACCAGCTTACCACTTGAACCAAATCGATAAAGGTCTGGACCATTTGACGAAATGACAGGTGTTGCCTCGGAAAGGCCATAACCCTGGTACATAGGCATACCTACACCCACATAGAAGTTCTGCAAGTCCTTGTCGAGCAACGCACCACCACCAATGAAGAAACGCAGTTCACCACCAAAGTTGGCACGAACCTTATCAAATATCAGCTTATCAAAAAGAGCAACAAGAGGCTTCAACATAGCACGCATGCCTTTTGAATCAAGACTGCTCTCGCCATAATACTTCTGACGTATAGCCATACCCCAATTGAAAAGTCGTTCGGTCATCTTGCCTTTAGCACGAATGGCACCCTCTATATTCTTCTTGAAAGTCTTTGCCAACGAAGGAACCGAAAGAATGAAATGAGGACGCACCTCTCTGATGTTCAAAGGAATATTCTTGAGTGTTTCAAGACCTGTACGACCCACCTGGACTGTTGCAACAGTAGCACCACACGACATCATTATATAGAAACCGACAACGTGTGCAAAGCAGTGGTCGAGAGGCAAAATGATAAGTGTACGCCAACTCTCGTTAATGTCAACCAATGTATGCGCCTGCTCAACATTTGCAGTATAGTTGCGGTGTGTAAGCATTACACCCTTTGGATCGGCGGTAGTACCACTTGTATATGTAATGGTTGCAATATCATCGTTAACCAAAGACTGGCCTACAGCAAGGAATTCTTCCATTGTATGGGTTGCAAGGAATTCATCACCCATCTTGAATACATCATCAACATGGATTTCCCCCTCCTGAAGCTCGCTGGCATTACCGAATACAATCACCTTCACAACCTTGGCCAACTTATCCTTAATAGCACGCACTTTCTTCAACTGGTAGTTAGATACAAACACGTACTTCACATCACCGTGATCAAGACGGAAATAAAGGTCATTGCTTTCCTCGAGTTTAATTGAAAGAGGAACATTCACTGCGCCGGCATAGAACATTGCAAGCTCACCTACAACCCACATATTGCAACCCTCACTAAGAAGAGCCATGTTGTCACCTTTCTTTACTCCAAGAGCCTGAAAACCAGCACCCAAGCGATATACCAAATCCTTCACCTGGGAATAAGTTGTTGGTTTAAAGCCCTCTTTCTTGTCAGTTTTCTCAAGGAGGAATGTATTGTCAGGATACAACTTTACCGATTCCTCAAAAAGATCTACCAATGTTTTTTTCATAAAATAATATTTTTATCAAAACGGCAATAGACCATAAAACAGGTACTGCCAATGTTTAACAACGCGAAGATAGTAAAAACCCGATAAATTATATAAGGAGTGAGCAAGTTTGTTTCGGTTTTACATAAAAATATGTTAAAAAAGAACAGCTTTTATAATAATAGAATGACAAAAAAGGATGATTACAGCGCACTTGAGCCATAAAAAAAGCTTTAAATCTTGTATTTCGATTTTAAAAGTGTATCTTCGCAATGGCATGTGACATGAACTGATGTTTAACAAAACTATCACAAAATGAAAATATCCAGAATAGAACATTTGGGAATAGCCGTAAAAAGCATTGAGGAAGCTCTGCCATATTACGAGCAAGTGCTTGGCTTTGAGTGCTATAACATTGAGACTGTTGAGGACCAGAAGGTGCGTACAGCATTCCTGAAGGTTGGAGAGACCAAAATAGAACTCCTAGAGGCCACATCGCCCGACAGTACAATAGCTAAATTCATAGAAAACAGAGGTGAGGGCATACACCATATTGCGTACAAAGTTGAAGATGGAGTTGCAAATGCTATTACCGAGTGCGAACAGAAAGAGATACGTACAATAGACAAGGCACCACGTGCAGGAGCAGAAGGGTTGCAGATAGCATTCCTTCATCCAAAATCAACAAAAGGAGTGCTTACAGAATTGTGCGAAGAATAACATATCAACAGGACACAACTTAAAGAAATATTATGAGCAAGCAATTTGAAAAAATCAAAGAGCTGGTTGCCTTGCGTGCCAAAGCACGTTTGGGCGGCGGAGAAAAAGCCATTGAGAAGCAACACGAGCGTG
Organism: Bacteroidaceae bacterium; assembly: GCA_017555865.1. Classification (GTDB taxonomy): domain Bacteria; phylum Bacteroidota; class Bacteroidia; order Bacteroidales; family Bacteroidaceae; genus HGM04593. Next base: position 1,948 of record JAFZFM010000262.1, on the reverse strand, counting down.
GCAAATATACAGCCCGTGAACGCATAGACATGTTGCTCGACAAAGGCAGTTTCGAAGAGATGGACATGTTCGTAACACACCGTTGCACAAATTTCGGCCAGGAAAAGAAACAGTTCCTGGGAGACGGAGTTGTTGTCGGTTGCGGAACAATTGAAGGACGATTGGTATATGTATTCGCCCAGGATTTCACTGTGACCGGAGGTTCATTGTCCGAGACAATGGCACAGAAGATATGCAAGGTTATGGATATGGCAATGAAAGTTGGCGCACCCGTAATCGGCATTAACGATAGCGGTGGTGCGCGCATACAAGAGGGTATCAATGCCCTCGCCGGATATGCCGAAATATTCCAGCGTAACATAATGGCATCGGGTGTAATTCCACAGATTTCTGGAATTTTCGGTCCATGTGCAGGTGGCGCCGTATACTCACCGGCACTCACAGACTTCACCATCATGATGGAGGGAACAGCCTACATGTTCCTCACCGGCCCAAAGGTTGTAAAGACAGTTCTTGGCGAGGTTGTAACACAAGAGCAGCTTGGTGGAGCAAGCGTACATGCAAGCAAATCGGGTGTAACACACTTTACTGCACAGACCGAAGAGGAGGGCCTTGCACTCATACGCAAACTGATGAGCTACATACCACAGAACAACATGGAGAGCGTCCCCGACATTCCATGTACAGACCCTGTAAACCGTACAAGCGACATCCTGAACACAATAATTCCAGATAACCCCAATCAGGCATATGACATGTATCGCGTAATTGCCGAAATTGTCGACAATGGAGAATTTCTTGAGGTTCACCGCGACTACGCCCAGAACATAATTGTTGGATTCGCACGCATGAACGGCAAATCGGTAGGTATCGTTGCAAACCAACCCTGCAAATATGCAGGTGTACTCGACTGCAACTCTTCGCGTAAGGGAGCACGTTTCGTGCGTTTCTGCGATGCATTCAATATTCCTCTTGTCACACTCGTGGACGTTCCGGGATTCTTGCCAGGCACAGCACAGGAGTACAATGCAGTCATTCTACATGGAGCCAAATTGCTTTATGCATACGGCGAAGCCACAGTACCAAAAGTCACAGTCACACTGCGCAAGTCATACGGTGGTTCACACATTGTAATGGCCTGCAAACAGTTGCGCGCCGACCTCAACTACGCTTGGCCAAGTGCAGAGATTGCGGTAATGGGTGCAGCAGGCGCTGCCGAGGTTCTATATGCAAAGGAGGCAAAGGAGGCCGAGAACCCCAAAGAATTCATTGCCGAAAAGGAGGCCGAGTACAACCGTCTTTTCGCCAACCCGTATCAAGCGGCAAAATACGGCTACATTGACGATGTTATCGAGCCACGCAATACACGTTTCCGTGTGATACGCGCACTTGCACAGCTTGAGAGCAAACGTCAGGAACTACCCAAGAAAAAACATGGTAATATTCCACTATAAAGCAACATGATCATGGAAGAGAAAAAGATAGACAAGGAGGTTGTTGCAGCTATCTCTATGGCATTATGCAGCTACCTTGGCGATAACGTACACGACAACGAAAGTGGCGTGCTGACAATCACATATACAAACAAACATTGGAATAACCTTAACAGATAAAAACCATGAAAACATATAAGTATACCATAAACGGCAATAAGTACGACGTTGCCATAAACGAAGCTGGTGAAACTACAGCTATTGTAACCGTAAACGGTGAAGAGTTCAAAGTTGAATGGGAAAAGCCGGTTGAGGAAAAACCAGTAGTAAAGGTACAGCCAACTGTTGCAAAACCAGCAGCACCCGTAGCAGCTCCAACAACAGCTCCAACAACAGCTGTGAACGGACATGCAATAAAGACCCCACTACCAGGTGTCATCATTGACGTAAAAGTAAACGTAGGTGACGCAGTAAAGAAAGGTGATACAGTCGTAGTACTTGAAGCGATGAAGATG
>JAFZFM010000261.1 GCA_017555865.1 Bacteroidaceae bacterium | reverse complement strand
TGTCATCCTGAACGTAGTGAAGGATCTCTGAATTGGTATGAAACTCTGCGTTCCTCAGTATGGCAAATTATTTATAGCCACTTTTTAAGCCAGCCAAAGAATGTGCGTTGCCACAGGATACCGTTCTGAGGTTTCAATACCCAGTGATTCTCATCGGGGAAAAGAAGCAACTGTGCCGGTACACCCTTGAGGCGTGCTGCGTTGAATGCAGCCATTGACTGTGACGAGAGAATGCGGTAATCGCGGTCGCCGTGGATGAGAAGGATTGGGGTATCCCATTTGTCGACAAACTTGTGTGGTGAGTTTGCGTATGAGCGTTTTACCTCTTCGGTCTGCTCGTATGGTGCGCCACCCAAATCCCAGTTGGGGAACCAGCTCTCTTCGGTCTCATAGTATTGCTGCTCCATGTTGAAGAAACCGTCGTGGGCAATGAATGCCTTGAAACGTTTCTCGTGATGTCCTGCAAGCCACATTGCCGAGTATCCGCCAAAGCTTGCGCCAACACAACCCAGGCGGTCTGTGTCAACGTATGACTCTTTGCAAATGTCGTCAATGGCTGTGAGTAGGTCGCTCATGCAGTTGCCACCGTAGTTGGTGCTTATCTCCATGTTCCAGTCGTGACCGAAGCCGGGGAGTCCGCGGCGGTTGGGGGCAATGATGATATAGCCGTTGGCTGCCATAATCTGGAAATTCCAGCGGTAGCTCCAGAACTGGCTCACAGGTGACTGTGGGCCGCCTTCGCAGAACAGCAGAGTGGGGTATTTCTTTGCAGGGTCGAAGTGTGGTGGGTATATTACCCATGAGTGAAGGTCCTTGCCGTCGACACTTTTGCACCAGCGTGCCTCTACCTTGCCAATTTCTATCTGGTCAAAGATGTGCTTGTTTTCGTTTGTGAGCTGTGCTACGGGTGCTCCTGCCTTTGCTTTCATTGTATATATGTCGGCAGGTGCGCTCATTGACACGCGTGTCATTATAAGGTTCTTCTTGCCAAGCATTGCAACGCTGTTGTAGTCGTGGTCGCCCTCGGTCATCTGTGTGAGCTTTCCCTTGAGGGTGATGTTGTATACCTGTGTTGTTCCGTGCCATGTACCTGTGAAGTAGAGGCTCTTGCTGTCGGGAGCCCAGCAGTAGCTGTCGACATTGCTGTCGAAGATTGCTTTCTCCTCGCCGTTGGGCTTTTCGGTGATGTATTTCTGCTCGCCGGTTGCAAGGTTCATAATGCAAAGGCGGTTCAGGTCGCTCTCGTAGCCGTCGTGCTCCATGCTCAACCACGCAAGGCTCTTGCCGTCGGGCGAGAACTGTGGCGCTGTGTCGTAACCATAGTTTGAGGTCTCGGGTGTAAGCTTGCAAAGGTTCTGTGTTGTACCGTCCTCGGTATTGTAAAGGTAAATATCGGTGTCGGTGCTTATTGAGTACTCCTTACCGGTTTTCTTTACGCATGAATATGCGATTTTCTTTGAGTCGTTGCTCCATGCAAGCTGCTCACTGCCACCAAATGGGCGGTTTGGGCAGTCGTATGTAGTGCCTTCGAGCATGTCTTTGCCCTCGTCAATGGCTGTGCCGTCAAAGTTCGCAATAAAGGGGTGGGGGGCGTCGGTCAGCCACTCATCCCAGTGCTTGTACATCAAGTCATCCACAACAAAACCTTTTGCCAATGGCAGGTCGGGGTAAATGTCGGCTGTTGTAGGCTTGATCTTTATTCTTTTAATAAGGATTACCTTTGTCTCGTCGGGCGAGAAAAGGAAACCCTCGATATCGCTTGCGTCATTGGTGAGCTGCTTGCGCTCTGTTCCGTCGGGGTTCATCTCCCATACCTGGCTGCTGCCGCTTGCGCTTGAAAGATATGCTATTTTTGTGCCGCCCTTAATCCATGCTGGGCTTGACTCGTTGGCTGCGGTAGTTGTGAGCTTGGTGTCACCACTGCCGTCGGATGCCATGATGTTGAGTGTGTGGTGGCTTTTGTTCTGCTCCACACTGTAGTAACTCACTCCGTAAACAACGTTTTCTCCGCTTGGCGATACCGAAACGCTGCCAATGCGTCCCATTGCCCAAAGTGCTTCGGGAGTCATCAAACCGCCCTCTATCTTTATTGTTGACTTGCCTATGATTGCGGCTTCGTCGGGCATGTTTGTCGCTGCGGTTGCTGCAGCTGTGCCTGTTATTGCCATTGCTGCCATAATTGCTATGCTCTTTTTCATTATTCTAAAAATATTTTTTTTGTTTGTGTTAATTGCATAAATATGTAGTTTTTGGTGCTTTATGCAAGATTGTTGCAAAAATACCCATAAATATTTATATATACAATTAATCCAGTATTAAAATATACGTTAATATGCAGTGAGGGAGTGTTAAATAAACCGTGTTTAACGGTATGCGGCAAGTGTCTTTTCGAGTGACGCGCGCCAATCCTCGCCGTTGTTTACCTTGAGTGTGTTTATTCCTGCACGCTGAGCTGCCTGAATGTTCTTGTCGCTGTCGTCAAGGAACAGTGTCTCGCTTGCTTTCATGTTGCCATTGAGCAACATCTTGCGGTAAATCTCCTCTCCTGGCTTTGAACTGTTCATCTTGTAGCTAAGGTAAAGGCTGTCAAAGTAGTCGTCGAGTGATTTTCCTTGTGGAGTGAAATCGGGGGTACGCGCCCAACTCTGTATGAATGGGTTGGTATTGCTCAATACCGAAAGACGGTATCGCGGGCGCAACTGTTGAAGATATTCAAGTAGTTCGGTCTGTACGTTAACAATGAATCCGCACCATGCATGCTTCGCCTCCTCGTATGTTATCTCCCTGCCGCATATCTTGCCTATCTCGTCGCAGAATTCGCTTGCTGTAATGTCGCCGTTCTCCAAAGCAAAGAATGGGCCGTTCTGGCAGTATGAGTTAATGTAATCTGTTGGGTTAGGAATACCGAGAGCTGCAAAACGGCGCAATGCCTCGTTGGTGTCGATGGTTGTGAGTACGCCTCCGAAATCGAATACAATCTCTTTTATCATAGTTCTGTCGTAGCTGTTTTTTAATATTGTCTGCGAAGATACTTTAAATAATCCTTAATTCATTGCTTGGAAAAGATTTAAGCTAATAATTTTGCTGTTTTTGTTGGCAAGTGCGTCCAAAAAAGCTAATTTCGCGACCGAAAATGTAATGATGTTATAATATTATGGAAAATCTTGACGGCAGATTGGTTATTGGTGTATCGTCGCGTGCACTCTTCGACCTTGAAGCAGAAAATGAAATATTTGAGAAGCATGGTGTGGCAACATACCGCAAATATCAGGAGGAACACGAGGATGTGCCTCTTGAACGCGGTACAGCCTTCTATCTTGTAAAGAGTCTGCTCGAACTTAACAAGCAGGCAAACCGTCCTATTGTAGAGGTTGTGGTAATGTCGCGCAACAGTCCCGAGACAGGTATGCGCATGCTTAAGTCTCTTGATATGTATGGTCTTGATATAACACGTGTTGCGTTGTCGGGTGGTGAGTCGTTGTCGAAATATCTTAAGGCTTTTTCTGTTGATTTGTTCCTCTCGAAGGACGAGGGCGATGTGCAGCGTGTGATGGACTCTGGCATTTGTGCTTCGGCCCTTATCTATGCACCTCCAACCGATTTCAACCCCGAGGATAGCAAGGTGAAGATTGCCTTTGACGCGGATGCGGTAATTTTCTCCGATGAGTCGGAGTGCCGTTTCAAACGCGAAGGTATGGACGCTTTCTACAAGTATGAGAAAGAGAATGCCGATGTGCCATTGAAAGAGGGACCTTTTGCCAACCTGTTGAAGAAACTTTCGCAAATTCAGGAGTGTCTGCCCACATCCATAGAACTGTCGCCATTGCGTCTTGCTATTGTGACTTCGCGTAGCATGCCGTCCCACTTCCGTGTAATAAAGACATTGCGCAAATGGGGGGTATATGTTGACGAGGCATACTTCCTTGGCGGATTGAGAAAGGATGAACTGCTGAAAGCCTTCGGTGCCCACATTTTCTTCGACGATCAGGATACACATCTATCGTCATCGAGCAAGTATGTGCCATCGGGTAAGGTTCCATACTATTCCGACTCTCAGATAAACGAGGTTGTCGATAAGGACGGATATAAGAAAGAGAATGTATAATACTCCGTTTGTCAATATAATACCATGTGGGATTTTGTTATAGTATTGTTTGCCTGGATTTCGGCGATAGTTGGTGTCATTGGTGCCATAGTTCCCGCTGTGCCGGGGCCTCCCATCAGTTTCGTAGGCTTTCTGCTCCTCTCGTTCTGCGATAATAATGAGGTTGGTGTGGTGACGCTTATAATAACCGGTTTGCTGGCTGTCATAATCACAGTTGTGGATTATATAGCTCCTGTTTGGTTTACAAAGAAAGCCGGTGGCTCAAAGGCCGGAATGTGGGGCTCCACTATAGGTCTTGTCATAGGCCTGTTTACCGGACTGTGGGGAATCATAATAGGCCCGTTCCTTGGTGCATTCATAGGCGAGCTCATTGTCAAGACCGAACCGGCAAAGGCGCTCGAAGTGGCGTTCATGTCGTTCATTGCATTTTTGCTTACAACAGGTATGAAACTTGTGTATTGTGTGGTGCTGCTTGTAATGATCTTTACCGAGAGCTGGACCATTATCTGGGGTTGATGAACGTCTCCCTTCATTGGGGGTGAACAACAATAGGAATTTTATGTTATACAGTATGTTACGGAAAATTGTCCGTGATACATATATGTATAACATAATTCTTTTTTTTATGAAACGTTTTGTCCCAATTGTCATGTTTGTGTTGCTGTCGTTTATTGTGGGCTATGTTTCCATGTTGCTTCAGCAAACCGCCTTGCAGGTGTGGTATCCTTCGTTGGTTAAATCCTCACTCACACCTCCCGGTTATGTGTTTTCTATCGTTTGGGGTGTTCTCTATCTGCTGATGGGAATATCGGCAGGTATTGTTTGGAGTACACGTACAACCTTCTCGTGGGTTCTTGCTGTGCTGTTTATAGTGCAGCTTGCACTTAACCTCTTATGGAGTGTATGTTTCTTCTATCTGCGTTCGCCTATATTGGGATTTGCAGCGCTGCTGTTGCTGTTTATGGTGGTGTTGGCCTATGTAGGAGGCTGCTATAAGTTGAATCGCCTGTCGGCTTTTCTCAATGTGCCATATCTGCTTTGGCTTGTGTTTGCCGGTTTCTTGAACTGCTATATAATAATTTTCAATTGATTCCGGCCTCTCTTATTTTCTCAACCATGTTTTTCTGCCTCTCGTCAAGTAGGGGCAGTTTTACTTTTAGTGTTATTATGAGATCGCCAAATTCACCATCTCTCTTGTATATGGGAAACCCTTTGCCGCGCAAGCGTAGCTTGCTGTCGGGTTGTGTGCCGGGCTTTACATTCAGTTTTGCGTTGCCGGTGAGGGTGGGGACAAGCAGTTCCCCTCCAAGCAGCATTGTATACAGGTCAGTTGTGACTGTTGCATGCAAGTTATTACCGTCTCTTGTAAATATGTTGTCGGGCTCAATGCGGAATGTTATATACAAATCGCCTCTTGAGGTTGTTTGCGGAGAGGAGGCTCCATGTCCGCGAACTCTTATCTTCTGCCCGTCGGCAATGCCTGCGGGTATTGTAATACGTATGTTGTTGCCGTTTATGTTTACGGTCTGCTTGTGTGTGGTGGCAGCTTCGTGCAGTGTGAGTGTGAGCGTGGCATTAATGTCGTCCCCCTTTGTGGCGCGCCTGCGGTTGAACTGGCTTCCGAACAGTTGTTCAAAGAAGTCGCTGAAACCGCTGTTGTTGCCTGCACTGCTGCTGAAGTCTCCGAATCCGCCGTATCCTCCAAAATCGTAATGCCCGTTGTTGTTATATTGCCTGCGCTGTGCCTCAAACTCGTCGGCATGCTGCCAATTTTCGCCATATTCATCATATTTCTTTCGCTTTTCGGGGTTTCCAAGTACTTCGTTTGCTTCGTTTACCTCCTGAAAACGCTCTTTTGCTGTCGGGTCATTCTTGTTTATGTCCGGATGGTATTTCTTTGCCATCCTGCGGTAAGCTTTCCTTATCTCCTCCTGCGTAGCATTGCGTTCTACGCCTAACACCTTGTAATAATCGATAAATGCCATATCCTGTTTTTGAATGGTAACAAAAAAACAATATATATGGTTTGCCCGTGGTTAATAAAGGATAATAATTTGGTAAAAGAGAATTAAATGAATTATCTTCGCAAAATAAACTATTAAACGAAGAGCAATGACAAGAAAATTATTGAATCTGTTACTATTTGCGCTGTGTGTGTCGTTTGCTGCTTGTAGCGATGGCGATGATTATAATGCCAATACGGCCGAGTCGCATTATAAACCTGTTGAGGGCCGCAGAATGGTAGCTCAGGTAAAGACTGTGAATACTGTTGACGGCCGAAATTATAGTTGGGAACATAATTTTACCTACGATGTCCATGGCCGCATTAAGGAGATAAACTCTAAAATGCTTCACCACAGGGCCAAGACTTTTGATGGTCTCACACGATGGTATGAGTGCAACATAACCTCAAAGGCTTACTACTATTACAGGGGCGAGAAGCTCGAGGTATATTACAGGGTAGAGAAGGAGTATCCCGAGTATCCCGATTGGGATTCTGTTGACAGTGATTACAACTATGGTACATTCAAAGAGAGTGGTGTGCTTGAAGAGTTTGCTACAATTGATTTCGAATACTCCGGAACAACGTTGCAGCGTGCCTATATCGATGGTGGTGATTGCTATGAGTTTGAACGCAACCGTGGAAATGTTACAGGTTTCATGAAGTATGTCGAGTCGGCCGACTCTGTCATCAAGGATATGCGAGGCGAGTATATTTATGCGGAAAGGGACAAGAACATGACAAACTTTGATTTTGCTGCATACTTCGGTTATTGGGAAGTTGAGCAGAATATAATAGCAAACCGTACTCCATATTATGCTTCGTATCAGTTGGCAGCTTTCGGTATGCTTGGCTCTACAAGTCCTAATCTACCTTTGGGACAGGTTGCAAGGGATGGAAAAGGTAATGTGGTTACAGACTCCTATGGTCAGCCTATGTATGTCTATGGTGACTGGGAGGTCGATTCATCGGGTTATCCTGTAGCTTTTACCGACGCTACCGGTCGCAAGACTACAATAAGATATGTAGAGTAGAATGAGGATGACTAAAAAGGCTCTTTTGTTGTTGTGCTCGCCTTCAAAATGCTCATTTACGCTTAGTAAACTGCGCTTTTTCAGTCTTCGCACGCCTAAAAATAGCTCTTTTTATTCAACCTCATGACAAAAGAGGGCAACCC
>JAFZFM010000260.1 GCA_017555865.1 Bacteroidaceae bacterium | reverse complement strand
TATGATTTATTTTATCCATTTTATCAAAATCGCGCAAATATAGTATTTTTTTCTAAAAGTATAGCCTATTTATAAGGTTTTTCTTTACACACATTAATAAAATAAAGGATAAATAAGGAATATCGTCAAAAAAAGCAGCCTGCATGGTACAGGCTGCCTATCTCTTTGATGTACAATTTATTTTGAAGAGGCGTCAAAAAGACGTTTTTTCTCATCATCGGTGAGCGATGCATATCCGCCTTTCTTTATTTTCTCAAGTATTCTGTCGACTTCAGCTTCAGAAGCTTTCTTGCGTGCATTATATTCATAATCGGCATTACGGCTACCGCCTGCTGAATATTTGAACTTGGGTTTTGGTTTTCTGCGGTAAGTCTCTTTTTTGAAGAGTGTCGCAATCCAATCGATAGGTTTATTCACAACCGAAGTGACATCGACTCCTTTATTCAGCATATAGGCTACCAGCCATCCGGCAAGAGCACCGCCCAGATGCGCAAAATTTCCGCCCGCATTATTCCCAGAAAGCATGAGTACAGATATGGCTACAGTTATTATCGCGAAGGTCGAGAGCTTGACGCTCCCGATAAGCAACAGATTTATCCTGTAGTCAGGATTACGCACGGCAGAAGCAACAACTATTGCAAGGACAGACGCAGAAGCACCTATCAGATATGAGATTCCAACGTAAGGTGCAAAATACGGGAACAGGTTATATGAAAGCACAAATGCAATACCGCCAAAAAGACCACCCATGATATAAGTGCCGACAAAATGACGCAATGAATAGAAGTCTATGAATATCCTGCCAAAGACATAGAGCGCAATCATATTCCAGAGAATATGCGTAAACTGCTCGTGCAGGAACATATATGTCAGTAGAGTCCAGGGGCGATGCAGAAGCAAAGGCAACGACGACGGCAACTCAACGTACTTTATTACGGCATTGCCGTCACCCACATTGAACAATACCGAAAAAACACCGATTAAAACGACAATTATATACACTGCAACATTTGCGTATATGAACTTGCCGACAATATTCTGCAACTTGAATTTCTGAAATATATTATCAAACATACGGGCCACCTATTTCACCTTTCTTACGCCATAACAATATTAGTACAAGACCGAAAAGCATTCCGCCAAGATGAGCAAAATGAGCGATTCCATCGGGAGTTCCTACTGTTCCCAGATACAACTCTATCAATGCATAGCCTATGACACAGAACTTTGCCTTGATTGGAAACGGAAGAGGGAATATATACATTCTCTCATTCGGGAAAAGCATACCGAAACCGAGCAGGATTGCATATACGGCACCCGAGGCTCCGACGGTCTGTGAATTCAGCACCAAGTTAAGTTCTGCCAACTGAGGAATAATAAAATTCTTGCCTTCGTGCAATGCCGAGGCACCCTCATTCAACACAACCGCAAGCATTTCTGCATCAATACCGTCAACCAGAGAATAGTATCTCACGGCACCCACAAGCTCCTGAATAAGAGCCGCACCTATACCGGCAACAATATAAAATACAAGAAAACGCTTGGCGCTCCACACATACTCCAATGTACGTCCGAACATGAAGAGAGCGAACATATTGAAGAACAGATGAGAAAAGCCTCCGTGCATGAACATATAAGTGACCAGCTGATATGAATGAAACTCTTCCGACATATAGAAATGCAGACCCAAAATATTATTCAGGTCATAACCGTTCTTGCCTGCAACAAGCAAAGCCAAAAACATGATAGCGTTTATGGCCAAAAGATTTTTTGTAACTACAGGTATTCTATTCATAACTATATTTTCAACCTTACATCGGGCGCAAAGATAATACAATTGAACGATTTTAACTTTCCAAAATGCCATTTAAGCCCATTATTTAATTTTCTATAACAGTTTACGGTTTTTTAGATGGGTTTGGAATAGCGAAAACAATATATATTTCGTAACTTTGTCGGGTTATTGCAGCACACAGTGTGCTACAAACCGAATCCCGACAGAAAACAAATAAAAAACATATAAAAGATGAACATCGAAACGACATTGGTACAAAGTGTGGTAGAGGCCATCACAAGCCTTTATGGAACAGAATTCAACGCAGAAAAGATACAGTTGCAAAAGACACGCAAGGAGTTTGAAGGCGACTATACGGTTGTAGTATTCCCATTCCTTGCGCTTTCAAAGAAACGTCCCGAAGAGACAGCGCAGGAGATTGGAGAATATCTCAAGAACAATGTCGAGGCAATATCTTCATTCAATGTAGTCAAAGGATTCCTTAACCTCTCAATATCACCGAGCTATTGGGTGGGCTTGCTGAACGAAATCGACAACAACGAGAAATGGGGTATAACACCTGTAACCGAAGAGTCTCCGCTTGTAATGGTCGAATATTCATCACCAAACACAAACAAGCCGCTTCACCTGGGTCATATCCGCAACAATCTGCTCGGTTATGCTTTGTCAAATATCATCGAGGCCAACGGTAACAAGGTCGTAAAGACAAACATTGTCAACGACCGCGGTATCCACATTTGCAAGTCAATGCTTGCATGGCAAAAGTGGGGCGAAGGCGAGACACCTGCAAGCAGCGGCAAGAAAGGCGACCACCTCATCGGCGACTATTATGTAGCATTCGACAAGCATTATAAAGCAGAATTGAACGAGCTTATGGAAAAGGGCATGAGCAAAGAGGAGGCCGAAGCGGCATCACCACTCATGGCCGAGGCACGCGAGATGCTTGTAAAATGGGAAGCGGGCGACAAGGAAGTACGTGCCCTTTGGGAGAAGATGAACAACTGGGTTTATGAAGGCTTTGACGAGACATACAAGCGTCTTGGCGTAGATTTCGACAAGATATATTACGAGAG
>JAFZFM010000259.1 GCA_017555865.1 Bacteroidaceae bacterium | reverse complement strand
TCTCGAGGATCTCCAGCGCCAGTACGAGGAGCAGGAAGCTATCCGCAAGGAAGCCGAGGAGGCTCTTGCTGCAGCAAACGCAGAAGAGAAGGCCGCTCTCATGAAGCAGATCGAGGCAGCAAACAAAGCCGCTGAGGAGGCAAGGAAGAAAGCTAATGACGCTACCAAAAAGTACATCCAATTCACCAAGGATGCCGAGAAGCAGAATGCAGCTATCAAGGAACTTGAGAACAAGATTTCTGAGACCGAGAATGTAATCAAGGCTGCTGAGCCAGTTGCAGTTGCAACAGAGGTTGCCGCTCCAGTTGTAACAGAAGCTCAGGACGTAATGTTCGCAAGCATTGAGGAGTGCAACCCTGCTGTATATTACATCAAGATGGACAATGTTGCCATTTACGACCGTAGTGGAAAGCTCATATATCAGTTCGATATGTCAGACTTTGTCGGTGGTACAGGTTTCTTGCTTGAGGATGGCCGTTTTGTAACAGCACGCCGCGTTATTGAACCTTGGTTCTACTACTGGTCTTCATCTATCGGTGAGGACAACAAGGGTAACATCTGGACTCTCGGTGACTTGCAGGCATGTGTAAACGCAGGTTTGAAGGTTGAAGGAAACTTCACTGCATATTCTCCAGCCCAGACAAGTTTCAAGTTCTCTACTAGCGAGATGACAAAGAGTGCTCCAAAGGTCAAGACAGTCATTGATACATACAAGGTATCAAGATATCTGCGCCGTATGATTGACAGCTCTGTAAGTATCTATGTTTACGATTCTAAAGCTTCTGCAGACGATTGGGCGACACTTGGCAAACGCGAGCAGCTCAATGTTGTAGATGGTTTGAAATACTCTGCAAGCGCTTCTCTTTCTCCAAAGTCAGGCGAGAATGTAATAATTCTCGGTTATCCTCACAGCGATGGATTCTCTAACTCACTCACTGTAAATCCTGAGCAGAGAAAGAACACTATCAACTCACCTGACTTGAACGATGTAGACGTTATCGAGATGTCAACAAAGCGTTTCTACAAGGGTGCAGACGGTGCGCCTGTATTCCAGAAGATTGATGGAGCATGGACTGTAATCGGTATTCTTGGCCACACAGACGGTGCTTCAGACCGTGACTTCGCAGCGCCAATCGCCAACATCAGATAACGATTCATATATCATACCAATAGATATTAATTGGCAAAACCAGATAGTGATGTGCACATTATCGGCACAACTCCAAAATAGCTTGGCAGACCTCAATACAAGCCAAAATGTGGGCATCACTGTCTTTTATATCTTTATATTATGAAAAAGACATTAACATTCTCATTTTGGGTTGCATTGTTTGCAATGCTTTTCCCGTTCTGCACACTTTCAGCGCAGAAGAATCTGAGATCTTTTGACGACGATAGTTATGCAGGCAATGCCAATACATACAAGACAACAACCAGAAACAGCTACGCTGGTGGCTTCATTCCAACAATGAGCATTGGATATGGTTTCGTAGACAGCGATGGATATACATACGAGGCGACACTTGGAGTCAATTATGAGTTTGTTCCGAATCTCTATGTTGGAGCTCGTATCGGATACATGGGAGGAGGATATAATTTTTATGAGCAAGGAGTGACATTTAATTCCAGCATGCATTTCATTTCCATTCCACTTGAATTAGGATATACCTTAGTAAATGAGCAAAAATATGGTATTGTGCCATTTGTCGGTCTGGGATTCAACATTGGCCTGAGCGGTGATGCTGAAATGAACAATTATGAAACCGACCTTGAGATTGGAGGTGATTTGGGCGTTGATGGCAGGGCAGGTCTGAGATTGATGCTGAATGGTTGGACCATTTCTGGTACATACCATTTCCCTTTGAACGACAAGCAGGAGAGCTTCTTTGGTGACGACTCATATCCTGAGTTGTCAATAGGCTGGTTCCTTTTTGACTAAACGAATCTGAATAGGTGTATAAGAACCATCAATGACTGATGGTTCTTATACACTAATTACCAATTAAGACAAAACAACAATTAAATATAACAAGGAGATGAGAATTAAACTGACCGCCGGAACAAACGTGGGTTGCATTCGTACCAACAACGAGGACAATTTCATAACGAATGTAGACCTGAGCCGTCCTGATTGGTTCCTGCCAAAGGATCCATCAGAAGCCGTAAATCTCTGTGACGAAGGATGCGCATTGGTTGTTGCCGACGGTATGGGAGGACTCAATGCCGGAGAAGTTGCTTCTGCCATCGCAGTAGAACACGTAAAGCAGGAATTTCTTGATGCAAACCTCAAGAAGATCGTAAAATCGGAAAAGGATGTCGAGAAGTTCATGACTGAGATTGTCACAAAGGCTGACACTGAGATAAAGAAGAGAGTTGAAGAAGATCCAACAACCAAAGGAATGGGCACTACACTCATTTTCACTTGGGTAATTGGCAACAAGGCATATTTATCGTGGTGCGGCGATAGCCGTGGCTACATCTTCAACCCCGCCAGCGGATTACGAAGAATATCAAAGGACCACTCATACGTACAAGAGCTGGTTGATGCAGGAAAATTGGATGCAGAACTTGCATTCGACCATCCCAACAGTAATATAATTACACGTTGTCTTGGGGACTTCAAGGACAAGGCACACCCCGATTTCAACATCATTACATTGAAGAAAGGAGACAGGATACTGCTTTGCAGTGATGGACTTTGCGGTGTATGTCGCGATGAAGAGATCATTGAGACAATGGACAGTTACCATGAGGACATTGAAGAGTGTAAGAAAGAACTGATTAATGCAGCACTCAACGCCGGTGGCTATGACAATGTGACCGTAGCGTTGCTGGAAGTTGTAGAGGATGACAGTACTACAGAAATCAACGACACTTGCGAAATAAATGCAAAGAAACGCAAGACAAAGAAAATACCATTCAGGACCATCATTATAATATTGATAGCATTGGCAATGATTGTTCTGTTTTTGACAAGACCAGAATGGTTCGGTAATATCCAGGATTCCATTACCGACCTGTTCCACAAAGATTCGACTAACTTAAATTAACAAGATATATGCAATATATTGAAGGCGCCGTGTTTGACGGCAGATATTTATTGAAAGAGTTCAAAGGAAGCGGTAGTTTCGGTGAAGTTTGGCTGGCAGTAGACCAACAGACCGACATTGAGGTTGCAATCAAAATCTATATTGCTATGGATCCGCAGGGTCTCAAGGACTTCATCAAGGAGTTCAAGATTTCATTCAACTTCAATCACCCCAATCTACTACATGCGAATTATCTTGAAGTATGTAAGGACGACAACAACCGTCCTTATCTGGTTATGCCTTATTGCCCACAAGGCTCGGCAAGTAAATTCATAGGTAATATTTCGGAAGAAATGCTATGGATTTTCATAAGAGACGTTGCAAGCGGTCTGGCATACCTGCATTCACAGGAACCACCAATCATACACCAGGACATCAAGCCAGACAATATCCTTATAGGCCCCAACGGTGACTTCATGATCACCGATTTCGGAATCAGCAAGCAGGTACGCTCTACCCTACGCAAGAGCGCGGCACAGGTAAGTTCATCTGGTACAATCGCATATATGGGTCCCGAACACTTCGTCAACGGCTATTCAGCCATCAGGGCAAGCGACATTTGGGCTCTTGGAGCCACAATTTTCGAGTTGGCCATGGGCGACCTGCCATTCTGTGGATATGGAGGTTCAATGCTCAACCACGGAGCCGACATGGCCGAATTGCCCGAAAAGGATTTCTCAAGGGATTTGAACAAGATAATGCAGCTATGCTTGAGCAAGAACACCTGGGACCGCCCAGTTGCAGAGAAGCTTGCAGAGTACGCGGCAATGAAGGTCAAGGGCCTGACCCCACAACCGATATGGCCCGAAGAAGAGGAAAAGGAGAGTATAGAGAATACACCAGTATACGAGGAACCAAAGAACAGCAATGATAAGAAAGAAAGCATCGCGCCAAAGAACAATATAACATCATGGCTCATAGTTGGTACATTAGGCCTCGTTACAGGTATAATTGCTGCATTATGTACATCAGGGCTTTAATTGCAGGCAATTCTCGACAGAGTGCAAATTCATGAAGTATAATCAGTATTTAAGGTTATTATGGAACTAAACAGGACAATATCAATTAGAGCTATGTTATGTATGTTTTTCCTTTCAATGTCGCTAGGCGTCATTGCACAAGAGAAACCTACTGTAACGGCAACTCCCCAAATAGAGGGCAAGTCCGTTGACACGGATGGTGTCATAAACACAATCTTAGGTGAAAAGATATCATATATAATAACAGTCAGTGGCGAGTACAAAAGTATTATAGAAGCAAGCTGGAAGCTCACTTGCAACAACACAGAGGTTGCCACATCCAATGAGTTGACGGACAACCTCACCTTTGCTACAGAAAAGGAAGGCTTGTACAGGCTGACCGGTACTTTCACATTTGAAATTGAAGGTAAGACTGAACCTGAAACAGTCGATGCAACAGTCACGAATAATGTTAATCTTTTGGCTGTACCCACTTTGGATTTCGCAACTCCCGAGAAGATATTTACCTACCATGAGAAAGAATTCGAGATGAAACTCTCTACCGATATAACGGAGGGTGAATGGAGAACATCAGTGGAATCGGATAATAGAAATCTAAAAGTTGAAGGCGAATCGCTATCTTATAAGGCACATCTCAGCAACACGACAAACCAGACATCAACATTTGATGTAACAATCAAATGTGGCTACTTCTATGCTGGCACAGAGATTTATGACACTGAGAAGACATTTAATATAAATGTCTTTGCTAAAGCTGCAATAGATTATAATACGAGCAAGGAAATCAATACGGCTGAAAATGGCGAAAAAAAACTTGCAATATCAAAAACGGGTGGTAACCCTGATGGCTGGACTTTCCAGTGGAAGCAGAACAACCAGCCTATTGGATCAAATAATGAATCTTTAGACGTACAAGTCACTCCAGGCAATAAGAAGGTGACCGAGACATATATTGTTACCGCTGTGAATGGGTACGATGAGGATGAATACTTCGAGGACACAAGAACCTTTACACTGAACATTTTCCCCGAGACGAGCCTGGACTATGTTTCAGATTCAATATTCGCAACTAAAAGTGAGGAAACAATAAAACTTGAGGTAAAGGGTAATGGAGGATACGAGTACGGATGGGAATATGTCTGGACAAAGGACGGTGAGCAAATGAGTTGCAATACTCCAGCCAATGAAATCAGTGTGGTACCAGGTACTGATACAAGAACAGAAATCTACAAAGTAAAAGCAACGAACAAATACAACGGTGCTGAACTAGCCACTCCTATAGAAAAAAAATTCACAGTTGTAATATACGCCGAGCCACGCGTAGAAAAAGTAGATTTCAGAAATGCCATTGTGGGTGGTATACAAGAGACATGTTCTGTAAATTATTATGGAGGTAACCCTGATGACTGGAGATTCAAATGGTTCAGGAATGGTGTAGAGATCCCAGGTGCTGACGGGAACTCCTATAGTTTTACCGAGACCAATAAAGGAGAGGATTACTATGATTGTACATATACCGTATCAGTAGAGAACTATCTCGATACTGTCAAATGGTATAAAAAAAGTATACAATTCAAATTTAAAGTATTTCCAGACTTGACAGTTGATTACAAGACGCCAGAAGGTAAAATAGCAGCCTACAACGAGACAATAACCTTAGGAGCTGAATATACCGGTGGATGTAATGCAGATGGAAGCCAATGGATTATCGAGTGGTCCCATAATGGGCAAGATATGCAGAATGACAAATCTACATATGAGCACATATCCAACAACAGGACAACTTCATCAAGCACAGACAAATACAACGTGCACATAACGCACATCTATGACGGAGACATATTATATGAAGAAGTCTTGAACTATGAAATCCAGAACTATCCGCTTGCAG
>JAFZFM010000258.1 GCA_017555865.1 Bacteroidaceae bacterium | reverse complement strand
TTCCAGCTTGTGACAACCAACTTCTTCCAAAGCATAGGTAAAGTGAACAGGTCAATATTCCTGTCACTTACAAGACAGGTGCTTATGCTTATACCGTTGCTTATAATATTACCGCATTTTTTGGGAACAAAGGGCGTATGGTACAGCATGCCGATATCGGATATGGTAGCAGCAATGCTCACTGTAATAACACTTGTATTGCAGTTCAGAGAGTGGAAAAACGAAAAAGCAAACCTTAAACAATAAAAGAGATGGAGAACCTTATCATCACCATAGGACGCCAGCTTGGCAGTGGAGGCAAAGAGATTGCCGAAAAATTAGGAGAAAGATTGAACATAAAGGTTTACGACAAGACATTGCTTGAGGTTGCCGCAAAAGAGAGCGGACTCGATGCTGCCATTTTTGAAACAGCCGACGAACAGGAGCACAGCAGTTTCTTTGGCGGACTGTTCAGCATACACGGCTCAATGGGCGACTATATGCCAATGAGCAATTGTATAGAGAACGACAACTTGTTCGAGATACAGAGCGAAACCATAAGGAACATCGCAGAAAGGGAGAGCTGTATAATAGTGGGCCGATGCGCAGAATACGTACTACGCGACCACCCTGGAGCGATAAGCATATTCATCACCGCCAACAGCAAAGACCGCATCGAGCGAATAATGGCATTGGAGAACCTTGAGCACGACAAGGCTGTTGAGTTCATAGAAAAAGGCGACAAGCGTCGTCGCTCTTACCACGACTACTACGCAACGACACATTGGGGCGAGGCACGCAGCTACGACATATGTGTAAACTCCTCGAAAATGGGAATAGACGGAACAGTAGAACTGCTGCACGGTTTCATCAAGAGCCATCTGGCAAAATGAAAAGGATAGGCATCATCTCGGACACCCACAGCTGCTGGGACGAAAAATTCGCATACCATTTCGCCGATTGTGACGAGATATGGCATGCAGGAGATATCGGCAGCGGACTTATAATCGACCGACTTGAAGAGATATGCCAAGTAAGGGCCGTATATGGAAACATTGACGGCCAGGAAATACGCAGACGTTTCAGCGAAGTTCTGCGCTTTAAAGCGGAAGAGTGCAACGTAATGATGAAACATATAGGCGGCTATCCGGGTAAGTACGACCCATCCATCAAAAAAGCCATACACGAGGAGAGACCAGACATTTTTGTTGCCGGACATTCACATATACTTAAAGTAAAATATGACAGCCTCATCAACTGCCTGCATATAAATCCGGGAGCGGCAGGAAAACAGGGATGGCAACAGGTAAGGACACTGATAAAGTTCATTATCGACGGCAAGGAGATAAAAGAACTCGAAGTAATAGAGCTTTCCTCTTGAAACAAAAAAAAACAGATGCGATCGCATCTGCTTTTTTGTGTGATTTACTGTTTATCCATTTCCTGCGGTATACGGTAGGCCGTATAGAGTTCTACCAGAGCTCCACAGGTAAGAAGCACCATCCATTCATTGCGGGTGTGGGTGAACATAAGCACACCGGCGACAACAAACAGCACACCGGCAAGCTGCTGCTGCATGACAAGGCGACGGAGTGTCACAGAGCAGTTGCGCGGACGCAACAGGAACTGCATGACAGCAAAGAGAACAGCGCCAGTTATATATATATAGGAGTAGTATTCAGGAAGAAACATTCTTGCAACAGCACCGAACAACAAAGCCATTGCACCACAGAAGTATAAAATCTTTATTATTTTCATATCTACAAATCGACAATTACTCTATTACAAAAACCTCCTCATCGTCCTTGTGCATGCCATATTTTTCACGGGCAAGGTCCTCTATCACTGTCACATCACCCCTGTAATCCAACTGATTCTGACGATTGACAATCTCGGCAGAGTCACGTTTCATCGTTTCAATCTCCTCTTCCAATTCAGAGATGATACGCTGATTCTTATAGTGCTTGAACATGTTATTGTCATCAATCACCACAACAATCAAAAGAAAGACCAAAGTAACCGCAAGATACTTGTGTCTTTTTACCCAATGCAGGAGAGGGAGGATCTTTTTAAGCATACAATCAAGTCTATTATAAATGATTCGTTACAAAGGTAGTAAAATCAATTGATTTTTACTATCTTTGTGACAGGAAACAATATTTGAACAGAACATGGAAAACTATATAGTTTCGGCAAGAAAATACCGTCCGGACACTTTTGAGTCGGTAGTATCGCAAAAATCCTTGACCACAACGCTCAAGAACGCCATTCAAACAGGCAAACTGGCACACGCCTATCTTTTTTGCGGACCGCGAGGAGTGGGCAAGACCACCTGCGCGCGTATCTTTGCAAAGACAATAAACTGCCAATCACTCACCGCAGAGGGCGAGCCATGTAACCAATGCGAATCGTGCCGTTCATTCAACGAGCAGCGCTCCTACTCCATCTACGAGCTTGATGCAGCAAGCAACAACTCCGTAGAAGATATCCGTTCATTGAACGAACAGGTGCGTATACCGCCCCAAGTAGGCAAATACAAAGTCTATATCATAGACGAGGTACACATGTTGTCACAGGCGGCATTCAACGCTTTCCTCAAGACCCTTGAAGAGCCACCCGCACATGCGATATTCATATTGGCGACAACAGAAAAGCACAAAATTATCCCGACCATCCTGTCGCGTTGCCAGATATATGATTTCAGCCGCATTGATGTTGCCGACATAATTTCACACCTGCAGAATATAGCAGCCAAAGAGAATATAAACACCGAATACGAAGCTCTACGCATCATAGCGCAGAAGTCCGACGGATGTATGCGTGACGCATTATCACTGTTCGACCAGATGGCGAGCTTCACACAAGGCGACCTTACATATAATAAGGTAATAGAGAGTCTCAATGTCCTGGATTACGAATATTACTTCAGACTGA
>JAFZFM010000257.1 GCA_017555865.1 Bacteroidaceae bacterium | reverse complement strand
CAAAACCGCGAGTCCTGTCATCCTGAACGCAGTGAAGGATCTAAATAACTATAAAAAGTATTTATGAGACCAATAGAGACGGCCGAAGCCAAGAAGATTCAAATAGAAATTCTTGACAAGATTGTTTCTTTCTGCGAAGAGAACAACCTTCGTTATTACTTGGCCTACGGCACACTGCTTGGTGCTGTTCGCCACAAAGGCTACATTCCTTGGGACGACGACATAGACATACACATGCCTCGCCCCGACTACGAACGGTTCATTGCAACATTCAACACCCCAAACAGCAAATACAACGTCGTAACCCACGAACAGGAGCGTCGATACCATGTACCGTTTGCCAAAGTGTACCGCAAAGGCACTATCGTAAACGAGTTTTTCTACAAACAGAGTGTTTTTGGCGTATACGTGGATATTTTCCCACTCGACGGAATAAAATCGAAAAGACAAGCTTACTGGTGTGGTCAATGCATACGTTTCATGTATATAAAAACCTCTATTTTCAACAACCGCCAGACACTTGCGCGTAAACTACGGTTGGCAGTAACAAAACTGATTCTGTTGCCATTCTCATCACATTTTATCCTTAAGACAATGCGCAGAATTGCTACCCGATACAAGTTTGAGGAGTGTGAGCATGTATGCAGTTTCGGTTCACGCACAGCACTGCGCGAAATTCTGCCACGCACAGTATTCGACAACCGTTATACAATGGAATTCGAGGGTAAGGATTACCATATTCCCGCGGGATATGATGCGTACCTGACTCACAAATATGGCAATTACATGGAGTTGCCACCTGTAGAAAAACGGATTTCCACACACGACTCGCAAGGCTATTGGATTGAATAGAACAAAGCAAGACTATACATGTTATATTAAAAACAGATGTTATGGAAACAAACAAAAGTGAGAATTGCAAAAGAAAACTGAATTTTGCCGGTGTTGCTATAATGGCAGGACTCATAGTTCTTGGCATATTCATTGCCAAAGGACTTGGCAGCATTGCACGACAGGATGAATATATAACCGTAAAAGGCCTTGCCGAGCGTCAGGTGATGGCAAACAAGGTTGTGTGGCCACTACCCTACAAATGTGTGAGCAACAACATTCAGGAGCTCTATAACGAGATTGAGAGAAACAACAGCATTGTACTCGATTTCCTGAAGGATGGCGGAATTGAGAACAGTGAGATTATTGTTTCGGCACCAAAGGTTACCGACAGGCTGGCACAAAGCTACATCCCCGACAACATAAAGTTCCGTTATCAGGCCGAGGCTGTAATAACAGTCACATCGTCAAAGGTTGAAAAGGTTATAGAGCTGATGAAACAGCAGATGGAGCTGATGAAGCAGGGGGTTATAATTAGCGAGGAGTACAATTACCAAACTGAGTTTGAATATACCGCACTTAACGAGATTAAGCCGGCAATGGTTGAGGAGGCGACACGTAATGCACGAGCTGTAGCACAGAAGTTTGCCGAGGATTCCGAAAGCGAACTCGGCGGTATTAAACAGGCAACTCAAGGACAGTTCACCATATCGAGCGACGAGACAACTCCACAGATAAAGAACATCAGGGTTGTAACAACGGTGAAATACTCTTTTAAGTAAATGATAAAACAAAAAAGCACCCGAGGGTGCTTTTTTGTTTTATATTCAAATAAATGTCATTTACTTTTTCTTCCAGCCTTTGTATATAAGGAAACCCACTATAAATACCGCCAGAAGAAGGAATGCAATACCGATTTCACCACTGTACTCCTTGACCTTGTTCATAACTGCCTCTTCGCTCTGCAAACTTTCAAAGGTTGACATATAATAACCGAGAGCTGCAAGAATGGCATTCCATGCACCTGCTCCAAGCGTTGTATAAAGCAGGAAACGTCCCATTCCCATACGCGCCAAACCGGCAGGGATTGAAATGAGCTGACGCACCGCAGGAACAAGACGACCGATAAATGTTGACATGGCACCATGCTTGTCGAAATACTCCTCGGCGTGCTTTACCTTTTCCTCGCTGAGCAGACACATGTGTCCTATGCGGCTGTTGGCAAACTTATAAATAATAGGGCGACCAAGCCACATTGCCAGATAGTAGTTCACAAGGGCACCGATGAGCGCACCGAGTGTTGCAAATATGAATACCAGGAAAATATTCATCTCGCTGCCCGGCAAACTCGCTTTCCACGCTGCTGGGGGAACAACCGCCTCGGAAGGGAAAGGGATAAATGAACTTTCTACTGCCATAAACAGCGTAATTGTTCCGTAGTTGAGGTTGTTGAGACAGAAGCGGGTAAGACTCTCCATCATCGACTCATCCTCGGCTGCAGCCACAGCTGTATCGGGCACCACATGCTGAACTACAGGCATTGCAGGCTCAATCAAGGTTGCAGGTATTGCATTATCGCAAGCCTCAACACATGATGAAGCAGGAACAACATTCTCCTCAACAGCATATACATTGGCAGTTATCAAAAGTAGCGATGATATAACCGCTATCAATACAAAAAACTTTTTCATTCTGTCTGACTATTTTATGTTTATATTCTTACATTATAATAACTCTATACCTTACAGTATCATTTCCCTTTTGCAATTCGTGATACAAGACGTATAGCCTCACCTATCCACAACACAACCGATGTTGAAGCAACAATGACTGCCCAACTCTTGAGCGAGAGAGGAACAACGTTGAACATCTCACCGCCAAAGGTTACTATGAGCCACTGACCAACAACAATAACGGCACACACGGCAAGGAATGTGGCATTAGAGAACAATCCTTTGAATGCCGAAGTTCCTGTGAGGTATGCCTTTGCGTTGAACATATTCCAGAACTGGAGCATTACAAAGAATGTGAAGAACTGAGACTGCTCGCGGGCTGACAACACCCCGTCTCCAGTGAGCCACAGGAGAATTGCCAACTGCACCACAACAAACAGGGCTCCTACCACAAATATGTTTATAGCCATGGGCTTTGTTATGATAAAATCACCGTTTGCACCACTCTTGCGTGGACGGTCTTTCATTACACTCTTGCTTGGGGGCAACGAAGCCAACGCACCTGCAGCGAATGTATCCATAATCAGATTGACCCATAGCATTTGTGTTATGGTAAGCGGCGAACTTGTACCAATGAGCGAGCCCAACATTACAATTATACATGCTGCCACATTGATGGTAAGCTGGAACAGAAGGAAGCGCTGTATATTGCGATAGAGCGAACGCCCCCACATTACTGCACGTGTAATACTGCCGAATGAATTGTCGATGATGGTTATATCACTGGCCTCCTTTGCCACCGAAGTTCCATCACCCATTGACAGACCAACCTGGGCAGCCTTGAGCGCAGGTGCGTCATTTGTTCCGTCACCGGTTACGGCAACAACAGCGTCCTGCTCCTGCAACAGACGCACCAGACGCTGTTTGTCCATAGGACGCGCACGGCACATTATCTTGAGACCCATGACACGCTTTGCAGCCTCCTCGTCGCTCAAAGCCTCGAAATCAGGACCTGTTATTATTGCGTCGTCAGGTGTCTCGCTGTTGCATATACCAATTTGACGACCAATCTCGCGTGCAGTACCCGGAGTATCACCGGTAACAATCTTTACATCAACACCGGCATCGAGACAGCACTTTACAGCCTCGGGAACATCGGCGCGAACAGGGTCCGATATGGCAACAAATCCGGCAAAAGTAAGCTCTGTACCAATGAGACGACCGTTCTCATAAGGTTCTACAGAGGCACCTGCAGGAAGTATCCGGTATGCGAAACCTAGCGTACGCATTGCCATGTTCTGGTATTCAAACAACTTTTCCTCAATCTTGGCACGGCACTCACCAACAGGAACATTTCCGCCCGGCATTGCAACATTGTCACATAGAGTGAGAACAATCTCGGGGGCACCTTTAACATATAGTATCTTGCCACCCACAAGCGGCGAATCGACAACTGTTGCCATGTATTTGCGCTCGGTCGAGAATGTCAGACGGCTCAACACCTTTGCACCGCTACGCAATGCACTGTAGTCATGGTTCTGCTTATCGAGCCACAGCAACAAAGCAGCCTCGGTGGGGTTTCCAATTGTCTTTACCTCGCCACCATCCTTGTTAAGATTAGCTGTTGAGTTTACCGATATTCCCTCTTTTACAATGTTGTCAAAGGTGATATCCTTACCATGTGCAAAAAAGTTAGCCTCGTACACCTGCATTTGATTCTGGGTGAGAGTTCCGGTCTTGTCGGTACATATTACAGTTGCTGCTCCCATTGTTTCACAAGCATGCATTTTGCGAACAAGATTGTTTGTCTTGAGCATGCGGTTCATGCTCAGGGCAAGACTCAAGGTTACCGACATGGGCAGACCTTCGGGTACCGAAACAACAATAAGGGTTACTGCTATCATGAAACTGTTGAGCAACGACGAAACAATATCCATTGTAGTAAGCCCACCATCGGCAAAGAACACCTTGGCCGAAAGGAGCAGGAATGTTACACCGGCGGCAATGTAACCAAGCTTGCTTATGAGACCGGCAAGACGCTTGAGCTGCATTTGCAACGGGGTTTCGAGGTTGTTGTCGATCAAAGCACCCTTGTTGACCTTACCATACTCGGTTGCGTCACCCACAAGCTCCACACGCATTATGCCGTTGCCATCGACCACAGTAGTACTGCGTAACACCCTGTTCGATGGATATGTAGCCTCATCGTCAAAATCGGCCTCGACTGTTGTTTTTGCAATAACAGGCTCACCAGTGAGTGTAGACTCGTTTATTTGCAACGACTGCGACTCGAGCAGCACGCCATCGGCAGGCACTTCGTCACCGGTATTTAGCATAACCACATCGCCAACAACAATCTCCTTGCGCGCAACCTCCTGTATCTTGCCTTCGCGCACAACGGTAACCATGATATCGTCGTTCACAGTGTTGAGAACTTCGAATGCGCGGGCCGCCTTTACCTCGAAGAAAAAGCCTATTGTGCTTGCCAGCATAATGGCAAAGAAAATACCAAGCGGCTCAAGGAATGCCTGAAAACCGACTTGCTCGGGTCCCCAACAGTGGATACCCGATATTATCATTGAAAGTACCCAGGCAAGCAACAGAATGCGTATTATAGGGTCTTCAAATTTCTCAAGAAACTGTTTCCAGAGCGATACACGTTCGGGAGGAGTAAGGATATTCTCGCCATGCAGCCTGCGACTCTCGGCAACCTGTTCCCGAGTGAGGCCCATATTCTTTTCATTAGCCATAATGCCTTTATTTTAAAATAGTTTCAATTTATTGTCTCGTGCTTCGGCAAGCGAACGAAGCGGTTCTTTATGTTTACATGCAGCCTGCATTCGTAGCTCATTCTGTTCGTTTTGCAGGCGGGTAACAAAGTGCGATTTGCGTTCCTCGCCACCAAGCAGTTCGGCAGCCACAAGAACATTCTGCGACACATCCTTTACATGCACAACCGGGCCTGCATATTCAATCGCAATCTTTAGTGCAGTGTGCATTGGGCTTGTGGTTGCACCGGCAATCATCACCGGAATTGAAAGACCTGCAGCACGCAACTCCCTTACCACTGTAACCATCTCGTCGAGCGACGGTGTTATGAGTCCGCTAAGTGCAACTATGTCGGCCTTGGAATTTACCGCCTCGGCCACAATACTCTCGGATGGTACCATGACACCAAGGTCAACCACATCGTACCCGTTGCAACCCATAACAACGGCTGCAATATTCTTGCCAATATCGTGTACATCGCCCTTGACGGTGGCCATCACCACCCTGCCGGCAGATGTCGCCCTGTCGCTTTTCTCGCTCTCGATGAGCGGTTGCAGCAGTGCAACAGCCTGTTTCATTGTACGCGCACTCTTTACCACCTGTGGCAAGAACAGTTTACCGGCACCAAACAACTCGCCCACAATCCCCATTCCGGCCATCAACGGGCCACCAATAATGGCTATCGCTGTTTTGTATTTCTCCACAGCCTCGGCAATATCGGTCTCAAGGTAATCGTTTACGCCCTTGAGCAAGGCGTGACAAAGACGCTCTTCCACCGATGAATTGCGCCACTCATCGTCGGCAGCCTGCTGCACAGCAACACTCTTCTCCTTCAATGCACCTGCAAGTTCAACAAGCCTTTCGGTAGCATTGTCCCCCCTGTTAAGGATTACATCCTCCATAACGTCGCGCACATCGGCAGGAATGTCGGCATACAGCACACCGGTCTGCGGGTTTACGATCCCCATATCCATTCCGGCTGCAATTGCATGATAAAGGAACACTGCATGCAGAGCTTCGCGCACGTAATTGTTTCCGCGGAACGAGAACGACAGGTTGCTCACTCCACCACTTATATGGGCTCCGGGCAGGTTCTCCCTTACCCATTTACATGTCTTTATATAATCAATACCGTATGCGGCATGCTCTTCTATGCCTGTTGCCACGGCAAGTATATTGGGGTCGAAAATTATTTCCCAGGGTGAAAAACCAGCCTTACCGACAAGCAGATCGTGGGCACGCTTGCAAATTGCAATCTTGCGCTCGTATGTTGTCGCCTGCCCCTCCTCGTCAAATGCCATTACAACCACCACAGCTCCCAATCTACGGGCCTCTATGGCACGCTCGACAAATAGTTGCTCACCCTCCTTCAGCGAGATGGAGTTTACTATTGCGCGGCCCTGTATACACTTGAGACCGGCACGTATTACCTCCCAGTCCGAAGAATCGACCATTATGGGAACACGTGCAATCTCCGGTTCAACTGCAAGCATATTAAGGAATGTGACCATCTCGGACTTTGTGTCCAGCAGACCGTCGTCCATGTTTATATCAATTATCTGGGCACCATCCTCAACCTGTTTACGGGCAATACTGAGCGCCTCGGTATAATTCTTTTCGTTTATGAGTCTTAGGAACTTGCGCGAACCTGCAACATTGCAACGCTCGCCTACATTTATGAAGTTCATTCCATGATTCACCACCAGACGCTCAAGCCCTGACAGCCATAGCTCCTGTGGAGCTGCAACCGGTGTGCGCGGTGCAACGCCATCGACAAGCTGCGGAAAGAGAGAGATAAACTCATCGGTTGTTCCACAACAGCCACCAATAATATTAACAAGGCCTTCGTCAATATACTCACGTACAATAGAGGCCATTTCGGCAGGTGTCTGGTCGTAACCGCCCAACTCGTTTGGCAAACCGGCATTGGGGTATACGCTTATATAACATGGTGCTATAGCAGCAAGGCGCTTGAGGAAAGGCTTCATCTCGCGCGCACCGAAAGAGCAGTTGAGACCGACCGACAGCAGATTGCGTCCGGCAACAGAGGCCATGAACGCTTCAATTGTCTGCCCCGAGAGGATACGTCCCTGCCCGTCGGCAACGGTAAACGACAACATTACAGGAACTTCGCGCCCGCACTTTGACATAGCCTCATCGGCAGCATAAAGTGCAGCCTTGGCATTGAGCGTATCAAATATAGTCTCGCACAGCAACGCGTCGACACCACCTTCGATAAGCGCCACCATCTGCACGGTGTAGGCTTCGACAAGCGTATCGAAGGTTATGTTTCGTGCAGCCGGATTCTCTACATCGGGGCTCATTGAACATGTACGGCTTGTGGGGCCCACAGAACCCACGACAAAACGGGGTTTTTCTGGTGTCGAGAACTTGTCGGCAGCAGCACGGGC
Source organism: Bacteroidaceae bacterium (assembly GCA_017555865.1). Classification (GTDB taxonomy): domain Bacteria; phylum Bacteroidota; class Bacteroidia; order Bacteroidales; family Bacteroidaceae; genus HGM04593. Next base: position 2,072 of record JAFZFM010000257.1, on the reverse strand, counting down.
CAACCCGGCAGCAGTGCGGTTTATAGCAGTACAATACTCCTCGCAAGCATAATCGGCCTGCGATATGCTGTTGGCATTGAAGGTGCAGGTCTCTATAATATCGGCACCCGCTTTCAGATACCTGGTATGTATGTCTGTTATTACATCGGGGCGTGTGAGAACAAGAATGTCGTTGTTTCCCTTCAATGGTACTGGGTGCGCAGCAAACTGCGTACCCCGGAAATCGGACTCCTGCAGAGCATATTTCTGTATCATGGTACCCATTGCACCATCGAGTACCAGAATTCTTTCCCTTAGTATATCCTGTATAGTAAATGCCATTATATCAATTCTAAAAAATGTTCTTTAACCCAATATTTGATTACAAACAAGCGCAAAAGCCATTCACTACAATGTGATGCGTATACATGACAGCACTCATTTAAAAACATTTTACTCTACCCTTAACGGATAGAGCAAAATATGTGACAACACGCGGCATTAATAACTCCTTCTTATGCGGTCAATCTCGCGTTTGTCGTCGCGTTCCTTTATCGACTGGCGCTTGTCGTACTCGTGCTTACCTCGCGCCAGAGCTATAACAAGTTTTGCAAGCCCCTTCTCGTTGATGAACAGGCGCAGGGGAACGATTGTGAAACCGGGGTTCTTTACAGCCTGTTTCAGTTTGCGCAACTCCTTGCGCTCGAGAAGCAGCTTGCGGTCGCGACGCGCCGTATGGTTGTTGTACGAGCCATAGAAATACTCGGCCACATGCATGTTCTTAACCCACAGTTCATCGGAAATGAACGTGCAGTATGTATCGACAAGGCTCGCCTTGGACTCCCTTATCGACTTAATTTCGGTTCCCGTGAGCACAATGCCGGCTGTAAAGGTCTCGGTGACCAGATAGTCGAACGTTGCTCGACGGTTCTTTATATTTACATTTGAAACTCTTTTATCCATAATTGTTGCAATGCAACGAACTTATTTACTTGAATGTATTCTTTATCTTGCCACCAAAGTACTCCTTTGTAATGGTATCACCCTGGGCGGTCTTGTATCGGTAATATATCTTTGTTCTTACAGAATCCTTTGTTGCAATGCTGTTCTTTTGCGACGCGGTAAGGAAATCGCCTACATTGTCGAGACCGAAAGTAAGCAGTTTCTTTGTTTTCACACCACCGTTGTATGCAGTCTTTGCAACAAGGTCGAACTCTATGGCAGCTTCACTCTCGGACACACCGCGAACCATAAGCTTGAAATCGGAACCCTCGGCAAGACCGGTGTATTTGATACTGATATTCTGACGGTTCTTCCATATCCACATTGGCTTTAACCATGCATCCCACAACTCGTACAGGTCGATATCAATAGGGGTATTGTACTGAGCAACTACAGTGCTGTCGAGAGCCGACAACTCGCGTGTCGGTATAACATCCACAACCTCTACAATGCTCCACTGGGGTTTTTCGCCGCTGTACGCGTCGAAATAATAGCGCAACACCATGTGGGCACGGTCGCCGGTCTGCAAACCATACTCTTCAATATTTGAAACAAAGTAAGTTGTATCGGCAAACTCGGGCTGCACGGTAGCCTTGTTCACTGTGTATATATTGTCGACATATCTCTCTTCGGTATATGCACCCTCGGCAGGGTCACACGAAACTATCATCCCCAACATTGCCACAACAGCAAAAGAGACAAAGAATTTAAGCTGTTTTTTCATTGTAATCAAATCTTATACTTTTAAAATAACAATACGTTCTGCGAAGATACAAACAAAATGGCAAACACAAGAACCAAAAAACAGTTTTATATCGGCCGTTTATATTTTTTTAGCACGCATTATTAATTTTATAATAAAAAATCATTGCCATCTTTGCTGAAGTTATATTTTTCACTATCTTCGCAGAACGAAATAGTCTATGTTTCACATTTAAAACATACTTAAAATTATGGTTTATTCACACGAAGTAGAAAACATGTGTGTTGTGAAGAAAGGTCCTAACCACGGTCCTGCTCCAATCCCCGAAGAGGGCAAGTGGATCAAGGCTAAGGAAGTTGCCGACATTTCTGGTTTCACACACGGTATT
>JAFZFM010000256.1 GCA_017555865.1 Bacteroidaceae bacterium | reverse complement strand
ACCTCCTCAACTGTCAAAGGACGCTCTGTCTCAATCCACAATGACTGTGAGTGTGAGCGCAAGGCTGGAACACGTACACACTGGGCACTTACCTCGATGTCGCTGTGCATGATCTTGCGTGTCTCGTTGTACATTTTCATCTCTTCCTTGGTATATCCGTTGTCGGCAAAGACGTCAATCTGTGGAATTACATTGAATGCCAACTGATATGCAAACTTCTCTACTGTAGGCTCCTCACCTGCCAGTACCTGACGGTACTGCTCGTACAGTTCTGCCATTGCTGCAGCACCGGCACCACTGGCAGCCTGATATGTTGATGAGTGTACACGCTTGATGTGAGAGAGATTCTCTATTGCCTTGAGTGCAACCACCATCTGAATTGTTGTACAGTTGGGGTTGGCAATGATATTGCGTGGACGGTTGTAGGCATCGGTAGGGTTAACCTCGGGAACAACCAAGGGTACATCGCTGTCCATGCGGAAAGCACTGGAGTTGTCAATCATTACCGTACCATGCTTGGTGATTGTCTCGGCAAACTCCTTTGACACACCACCACCGGCCGATACAAAGGCATAGTCGACACCCATGAAATCGTCGTTGTGCTTGAGTTCCTTCACAACATAATCGACACCACGGAAATTATAAACTTGCCCTGCACTGCGTGCCGAGCCAAAAAGCACTAGTTCGTCGAAAGGAAAATTTCTTTCATCGAGAACACGAAGGAACTCCTGTCCCACTGCTCCACTGACACCTACAATTGCTATTTTCATAGTTGTTATTTATATTAGTTCTTACTTTGTCTTTTGGATGTACTGCGCAAAAATACTTAAAAAAACATATACATGTGTCTTTGGCATGCTATTTTTTTGTACTTTCGCATGAGGAAAGAGTATATTTTTGCAAAAAAAAGAGGCATATTTATGGACAGCAATTGGTTACAACGCGGTGAACTGCTCATTGGCGAGGAGAGACAGCAGAAGCTGAAAAACGCCCACATTCTTGTTGTTGGAGTTGGAGGTGTTGGCTCCTGGGCTGCCGAAATGATATGCCGTGCCGGTGCAGGAGCCATGACAATTGTTGACGCGGACGTTGTTGACACCACCAACATAAACAGGCAGTTGCCGGCATTGGCAACCACTGTTGGGAAACCAAAATGTGAGGTGATGTCGGAGCGGTTACATGCCATAAACCCGAATATGCAAGTAACATCGAAACAGATGTTCATTGACGAGGAGAACCTTGCGGCATTGATGGAAGAGGGCTGTTTCGACTTTGTTGTGGATGCCATAGACACACTGGAACCAAAAGCTGCACTGATAAGATACTGCTGGGAGAGAGGTATAAAGATTGTCTCGAGCATGGGTGCAGGAGCAAAATGTAACCTTGCCGACATAAGGACAGGAAGCCTATGGAAAACCGAGCACTGCACGCTTGCGAAGAATGTACGCCGCACATTGCGCGACTACAGGCATATGCACGATTTGCCCGTTGTCTATAGTATTGAACAGCCCAATAAGGAGGCTATAAAACCAAACCCGCAAGGGGGCAAGCCTATAATTGGCTCTATTGCCTATTTTACAGCAACTTTCGGCTGCTACCTTGCAGAATATGTGATTAAACGTATATGATTGAGATAACGAACCTTACAAAGAGATTCGGTAAACTGGAGGTGCTGAAAGGTGTGAGCCTCAAGGTGAACCGTGGCGAGGTCATAAGCATTGTAGGGCCAAGCGGCGCAGGAAAAACTACACTGCTGCAGCTAATAGGCACACTTGACAAGCCTAGTGGCGGCAGCATATGCTTCAATGGCGAAGATGTTACAAGAATGAACAGCAAAAGGCTTGCTGCGTTCCGCAACAAGCATATAGGCTTCGTGTTCCAGTTCCACCAGTTGCTGCCCGAGTTCACTGCACTTGAGAATATAATTATCCCGGCCCTTATTGCAGGACGTAGCCGCAGCGAAGCCGAGAAGGAGGCCATGGAACTGCTTGGCATAATGGGGCTGCAGGAACGCGCCCAACACAAACCGTCGGAGATGTCGGGAGGCGAGAACCAGCGTGTGGCAGTAGCCAGAGCGCTAATCAACAGACCCGATGTAATACTGGCCGACGAGCCATCGGGTAGCCTCGACAGCAAGAACAAGGAGGAACTGCACAAACTGTTCTTCGACCTTCGCGACAAGTTCGGGCAGACGTTCATTATTGTAACACACGACGAAAAGCTGGCTTCGTTCACCGACCGCACAATACAGATGGTTGACGGCTGTGTTAAAGAATCTTAAATACAAAAGGAGCCGTTTAACCTTTGCACAGAACAAAGGTCTTATATATGTAGGCCAAAAGCCTTTTGTTTTTCAATGTTTGTCTTTACAGCTCCCACATTGCTGTGGGAGTTGTATTGCAAAGAATACTGAAGTAAAAAATACAACCATGAAAAAGATTCTATTTCTAGCTATTGCACTATTTGCAACTACAGCAGCTTTTGCACAGGATGGTCCACGCCGTCAGGAGATGAGAAGAGAGTTTAACCCGGAGAACTTTGCAAGAATGCAGACCGAGAGACTGCACGAGGTCCTTCAGCTCGACAGTATCCAGTACCAGGCAGTATTTCTCATCAACTATGCCGACGCTCTTACGATGCAGGACAGCATGAAAGTGCGTCGCGAACGTGCCGAGAAAATGCGCGCCGAGGGTAAGAAACCCGAGCGTATGCAGCCTAACAAGGAGGAGTTAGAGGCACGTATGGAGCTTGAGAAACAGCGTCGCGAAGCACGCAATGCACAAATGCAGCAGATACTGACCGAGGAACAGTACAAAAAGTATATCGAATACAATGAGAAGGCTGCAAAGAGAAGATTCAGACCGGGAAACGCACCACAGAACAGAAGAAAAAAAGGTGAAAGAAGAGAGTGATTCCATAATAAACGAAAAAAGGCTGCTGTGGCAGCCTTTTTTCGTTTATATGAACTTACGTGTGAGAGCTTTAACCGGTAACCATACAGCCATGAAACCAACTGCAAGCACAGTTACAAACACAACCGCCACATCAAGAAGATTGACTGCCACAGGATAACTGTCCGCCACAAAATCGTCACCGTTACCCAAAGAAATGAAACCATATTCCTGTTGCAGGAGACAAAGAATAAGGCCCAGCAACACTCCCAGCACAGCACCGACTGCAGAAATAATACACCCCTCGAACACAAAGACATTTGCTATTGCCGAATTTTCGGCACCAAGGCTGCGCAGAGTATTCATATTGTCGCGTTTCTCTATTATAAGCATTGACAATGAACCTATTATATTGAAACACGCAACTAGAAGAATAAAGGAAAGGAATATGTAGGAGATGAGTTTCTCTATCTGCATGACCTTGTACACATCGCGTTGCTGCTCATAGCGGTCCTGCACTACAAAGTTGTCGCCCAGAATTGTTGCGACCATATCTTTGGTATCGGAGACACTCTCTCCCTCCTTGACCTTAAGCGCCATGGATGTTACCTCACCCGGCATGCGACGGAAAATCTTACGGGCAAAAGATTCGGATGTTATTATATAGCCTGCATCATATTTTGGCTGGTTCACAACAAAAACCAAGCCGGAAGACAACAATACATCTTTCTTGAAGTTGTTGGCCGGGACTGTAAGGTTGACATTCCCTTTGCGGTTTGGAGCAAAAACCTCGAGCGGAGCTGTAAAATATATCCCGCAATTGAGCTGCTGCATGAGTTCGGCACCCATTATGGCATAACTGTTTATTTCGTCCTCGAGTAGAAACTGTCCATTGCCATAAAGTGCATTTCCAAAATTGGTCAACCGCCCGAAGTTGTCATCCACACCTTTTATGGTTGCCATGACCTGCCTGCCACCATACTGCACCATTGCAACATCCTCGACACTGTACGAAACCATATCAACTGCCGGAAGCGCGGCTACCTGGCCAATAGATTCGAGTTCCTTGTTGAAACTCTTGCCTTGAGCCGACACGATTCTGATATCGGGATCAATGGCTGTAAACTGCTCTTCTACAATTCCCAAAAAGCCATTGAATACCGAAAGGGTACAAATCATAGCCGCTGCAGCAAGAGCCACACCGGCAACAGCAACTCCCGAAATTATATTTATGACCTGATGGCGCTTACGGGAGAAGATGTAACGCTTGGCTATGAAGAGCGAAAGATTCATGGAATCACTCTTTCAACAACTTGTCTATATTATCGATATAATCGAGTGAATCGTCGATGTAGAAACGGATTTCGGGTATTATACGCAACTGGTGACGTACTCTGTTGCCGAGTTCGAAACGGATTGCCTTCACATTCTCATTCAAGTGATTTACAACCTCAGCACCCTTTTCCGATGGGAACACGCTCAAATAAGCCTTTGATATACCCAAATCGGGGCTTACACGCACAGCACTTACCGAAACCATGATACCACGTGTCTCCTTTTGCAATCTCAGCAATATATCGCCTAACTCTTTCTGTATGAGGCGAGAGATCTTGTTTTGTCTAGTACTATCCATATAATTATATTT
>JAFZFM010000029.1 GCA_017555865.1 Bacteroidaceae bacterium | reverse complement strand
GCTCCAAGAATACCCTCCATACCAGCAAGTTCCATAAGTCCGGCACCAAGGAACAGCATTGAAAGGACAAATATGTATTGTATTACACTATCATTGTACTTACGGAAAAAGTAGCGTGCAATGCGTGGGAACAGATAAATTATTATGGCAACAATTGCCAACAGTTTTACAAGCATTATAAGGACGAACCACACATTGGCCTCACCTGTAAATGTTCCGGCAACGACTGCAAGCACAAAAAGTGTAAGCGTATCGGTTATTATGGTTCCACCAACGACAAAGTTTACACAACGTAGGCGGGACAGACCATACCTTGCCACAATAGGATAGGATATAAGCGTGTACGACGCATACATACTTGCAAGCAATACCGACGCCATGAGGCTGTATTCAAGTATAAAGACATTGGTAATCATTCCAAATGCAATTGGAACGGCAAAGACAGCGAGTCCCATGAGCAATGCGCCTCCCTTGGCCTGCTTCATCTCCTGCATGTTTATCTCGAGACTGGCAAGGAACATTATGTAATAGAGGCCCACCTTTCCGAATAGTTCAAAACTGCTGTCCCTCTCAATGACATTCAAGCAGTTGGGACCTATAAGCAATCCGGCCAATATCATTCCGATGATATGTGGCATTCGTAACTTGTTGAATAGCAATGGGGCAAACAACACAATACAGAGTACACCCAGGAATATCCAGGTAGGCTCGGTAACGGGAAATAGTGAGCTGAAGTTCATCGTCTTTTCTATTGTTTGTCTTTCTGTTGTAATTACCAGGTGTATGTCAAGCCCAAGGTCATTAGCTCCTTGATTTGCCAGTAGCCATACTCATTGTCGTACAACCCAGGAGCGCTGTCATCGAAGCGGGCATGCATGTTCAGCGAGGCCTTGAAATATTTGTTGAGCATTACATCGAACTTGGTCTCGAGCTGAAAAAAGGCACGCGCATAGTTGGTGTAAAACTCGCCACGTGACCAGAAATTGACAATCTTGAATATTTTCACTGTGGGTATTGTCACTATGAGCTGAGTACCGAAATCCTCCTTATGATGACGACCATCACGTATTCCATAACGCGATACAAGGTCGCCGTAACGCACAAATTTGTAATTGTAGGCCGACAATGGAGCAAAGAAAATTTCCGGGTAAAATCCCCAAATTGACGGTTTATAGTTGAGACCGAGCGAAAAGTTTGCGTCAAACGGTGCCATGAAATTTGAAACGAAGTCAGGAGTATTTACCGGATAGTTCGGCAGCGATTGGCTTTCAAGGTTCATTTTCACAGTCAGGTCAAGATTCTTCACCAACTTGTAACCAAATGTAGACTCAATTCTCAAACGGTCGGTATTGGTTCTGAAAGAGTGCAACGTATCGGCCTTGGTTGTTGCAAATCCAAGATCCACATCAAAATGGTTCTTGAATGTAATCCTGTCCTTGTCGTCATAATTCAAATTGAAATCAAACTCTCCAAGCATGGTCTTGTTGCTCTCACCACCCTTAAACCAGTTTCCTGAAACAAAGTTCTGGGTAAATGTCAGCGATACACTACCCGATGTTCTCCAATAGTTGGGTTTGACCACAGTGGTTTTCATTCCGCCATCAACACTCACCGGTATGACCTCATTGCTTACCAACCGTACCGGAGCCTTTATCTCGGGATTGTATTCAGGTACACTCTTTTCATTCTGCAACTCCTCCTCGGTCATTTTCACACACACAGGAGCTGTCCTATACATGTTGAGCATTATGACATCTATCATTTCGGAACGCTTATCGTCCATAAATGCTGCCTCACTATCCTCATCGGTACTTTCGGCAATATCAAACGCCCTATTCAGCACCGAACTGTACAGTATCGGAGGAACAAACATCTTTGCATATACAGGATTGCTTTTCTCCTCATCAGCTTCGTCAAGCGACTGCCATTCGGCAACAAGCCTGTCTATTTCAAGATTGTAGTAATCAAATATTTCATCATCGCTCTGTGCAGCAACATCAAATGCTACAGACAACAGCAGCAATAGAGAGAGGAACCTTATCTTCATATCAGTTTTTGTCGTTTACATTAAATAATTGCGAAGGTAATAAAAATTAACAAAAAATAAAAATAAAGTTCGCGACGATAAAAAACAAAAAGAGCCAAACTATTTTTATGGGTACACTTTAGCCTTTTTACAGTAATTTTTATTACCTTTGTCGCTAATTGTCATTAAATAATCACAAAACCATATAAAAAACAATGGATAAGAGAAGCATTATAGGTTATGTTCTGATAGGATTGGTTCTAATAGGTTTTTTCACAATGAACCAGCCATCGGCAGAGGACCTTCAGGCAGAAAAACTGCGCAAGGATTCTATTGCAGCTGCACAGTTGCTCCAGAAACAGGAACTCGCAAGAGTTGCCGAAGCAGAGAAAGTTGCTTTGGAAAGCCAGAAAAGCAACCCCAACGAGTTGCTATACCATGCGCTTAACGGCAACGACAGCACAATTACACTGTCAAACGACAAGATGGATGTAAAAATCTCTACACTTGGCAGCCGTGTAACATCGGTAACACTCAAAGAGTACAACGACCAGCAGAACGGTAACGTCATACTGTTCGACAGCAATGACAAAATAGGTAACAGAGCCGGGAACAACGCTTTCAACTTTGTCCTTGAGGGCAAGCAGGGTGTTAAGGATATCAATACAGGCATTCTCTATTCGACACCTGTTGAAAAG
>JAFZFM010000028.1 GCA_017555865.1 Bacteroidaceae bacterium | reverse complement strand
TTTTGTCTGTACGGAGGTCGGCAGTTTGCTTTAGGGCTGCTGCCGACCTTAAATTTTAGGAACTATGGATCATAAATTTACTGAGAAAATAAGAACTTGGCTTGACACTCCTGTGAGCGAGCGAAATATAGATGAGGGAGCAACAATGCTCCTGCAACTTAACCGGAACCGTATTCTGCACCAGAATATCATACGTAGAGGTGTGAAGATGATGCCTAAACTCGAGTACGAGCTGAAGAAACACCTTCGCATACGCGATGATGGCAAGACTCTGCATGAGGTCGTTGCTATGGAAAAGAAGATAATGCCTGTTGTCGAGAAAATGGTTGAGAAACCTGAGGCAGAACACGCAGGTAAGCGTGCCGACCACGATGAACTCCCCGAGCAGATACAGCAGCTTTGGGATGGTAACTTTGAGCGTTACGCAAAAATCAAGGCTCTCTTTGAGGAACTGAAAGCTATGGAAAAACTGCAACCTTGTGACCGCTACGAGAAACTGAAACTTCTTCATGAAGCGGAAAAGGCTTACCGTGAGGCACTTGCAGTTTACGATGGCTATCTTAAGGAAAACAATTATCCTAAAGATGCACCTACTGTTCTTGACAATGAAGTTGGTGTAACAAGTTTTGTGGACCCTGCAGAACTCGCCACACAGATTGGAAACGCGCGTAAGTACATCTCTGAAGGTAAGGGTAAACTGAAGAAACTCATCGAGGAGGGCAATGAAGCGAAAGCTGACACTCTTCGTTCTAAAATTGTTGAACGTGCGAGGATAATACGGCAAGCTGGTGCGCCCATCAGCGACGACACTCTTGCCGAATTATCTGAACTTGGCATAAACCTTTGACTTTATGGCTTTCAAGTTGGAACAGTTTGAGAATAGGCCTGTGCAGGCTTATTTCTCAAACACTGTCCAGCTGGCCGATGTGATTGCCTCTATCTTGGAACACATCGGGGCTTCGGAGATTGTTATCTCAACCTTCTCCACCTCCGAAGAGTTCCTGCGCCGTATTTGGCGATTACGGAAAGAGGGCTTAATCACGTCGGCCTCTCTTTTTTGCGACCTTAAAGCGGCAAGAAAAACAGTTCATCTATATAAGTTTATCACTTCTATATTCGAGTCTGTTCATCTTGCAGAAAATCACTCCAAGGTCGTTCTGCTCGGGAATGATCGCTACAAAGTGGCGGTCGTTACCTCCCAGAATCAAACGCGCGGAAATCGCTTTGAGTGCGGAATCATTTCATCATCGCCTGAACTGTATAATCAGCTTGCACAGGGCTTTGCCTTGATGCAGGATAAATCTTTACCCATTGATGGACTACTCTGATGAATTTATACATAATGTCCAGGAACTTGCCGAGGCATTAACCCCCGTGAGCGATATAGCAGCTTTGCTCGATGTTGATGAGAGTATGTTGCGTGAGGAACTCAGCAATAAACTCTCACCTCTACGCAAGGCGTATGACAAAGGCAAAGCGACTACCGCATTGGCTCTTCGCAAGCAGGAACTTGAGCTTGCGAAAGTTGGTTCTCCGCTTGCTGTGCAACTCACGGCAAGCTATGTTAAAGATATGACAATAGACGAATGATATGCCACTCCCCGCAATTATAGACACGGCCCGTGATCATCTTTTCGCAGATGCCAATGATATGCAACGTATCGGGCTACCGCTCGCTACGCAAGAGCATATCTTCCGCTTGCGCGACCTCTACAATTACTGGCTGCAGCATCCTCGTATCAAGGATAAAGAGATCGTACTTAAACTTCAACAGGATTATAAGCTCTGTAAAAGCCAGGCTTATACCGACCTTTCCATATTGAAACTACTCCTTGGGGAATTTCAGAAGACCTCTAAGGACTATCATCGTTATCGTTTCCTTGAGATGATTAACGAGGCTTATGAGGTGGCCCGTATCAATAAAGATGCAAAGGCTATGGCTGCAGCAGCAGATAAGTACGCTAAATACACCCAGCTCGATAAAGAGGATGAACTCAATTTTGATTATGACAAAATTGTAGTGCAGGCTTTCGTGCCGACCGACGACCCTTCTGTCGCTGGATTTAAGCCTATCCCTAATATACGAGAGGTTATCAGGAAGAAAATCGAGCACTACAGCAAGGAGTATGACTATATCGAAGAAATTAAGCTTGAGGATGAGGACTTCAATCCTGATGATATATTCAAAGTAAACACAAATGGCACAGAAAATATACCTTAACGACATACAGCAGGAAGTTATGTATATCGGTGCAAAGGATACTATTCTTTGTGCTGGTCGTGCCATTGGTAAAGGTGTGATACATGCTGAATGGAACTTGAGAAACTTTCAGCGTATGCCTGGATCTATTACGGGCATTGTATCACCAAATGCCAAGCGTGCACTTACGAATACACTGCCTTCTATGCTCGTTCATTGGGAGAAATGGGGATTCAAACGTAACATTCATTGGTGCATTGGTCGTAAGCCTCCTAAAGCCTGGGGGTGGGGTGAGCCTATATTCAAACCCGAGAACTATGATAATGTGCTCTCTTTTTATAATGGCTCTATCGGTTTTATTGTTTCACAAGATAGGCAAGGTACGTCGAACTCGCATAGCTTTGATGCTTTGGATATTGATGAGGCAAAGTTTATTGACTACGAACAGTTGAAAGATGAGACATTCCCTGCCAATCGTGGTAATCGACAATATTTCGGCCATAAGAGCTACCATCACGGTATGCTCATCACAAGTGATATGCCTTTAACAAAACAAGGTAGTTGGTTCCTTGATTATCAGAACAAGTGTGACCAGGAGACTATCGAACTAATCCGTGGCATCGTTTACGAGATATGGAAGGTTAAGGAGCGTGTGAGGAAATTGCAGGCTGAAGGTCGCCCTGTTCCTGAATATACGAAGGCTTATCTGACACAGCTAAACCGTGACCTGTGTAAACTGCGCTCTGTCGCAGTGTATTATCGCGAGGCACCAACGTTGTATAATCTTGCAGTTCTTGGCGATGCTTTTATCTCTCAGTTGAAACGTGACCTGCCACCGCTTACCTTCCAGACCTCTGTTATGTGCAAGCGTGTGGGTATATCGCGCGACGGCTTCTATAATTCGTTGAGTGAGGCCAATTATTACTCGGCCACTAATTTCAGTTATCTTGACTCTCTTGAGTATCAGTTCGACAAAATCAAAGAGGCTCATTCGTTGATGGATGCCGATGTAGTTTCAAAGCAGCCTATCTGCATTGCCTTTGACTTCAATGCTAACATCAACTGGTTAGTTGCTGGGCAGGTTGCCGATGGCAAGAACCTATGTGTCATCAAATCATTCTTTGTTAAGTATGAGCGTAAACTTGTGGAACTTGTGGGCGACTTCTGCGAGTATTACCGCGACCACGAGCATAAGGAGGTTGTTTTCTACTATGACAGCACTGCTCTCGGCAGTAACTATGCAGTGAATGATGAGGACTTTCGTTGGGTTATCATTGAGGCTTTCAAAGCCCAAGGTTGGGATGTAAATGATGTCTATATAGGCAAGCCTATGCGACATATGGAGAAGCAGTTGCTTATCAACCGTATGTTTGTAGGTAAGGCTAATCGCCGTATTCTTATCAATCGCGAGAATAATGAGGACTTGATTATATCTATACAGACTGCGGGTGTTTACAATGGCGGTAAGGATAAGCGCGGAGAGAAACTTGCCGAGACCGAAGAAGATAAACTTGAGAGCCGCACAGATGGTAGCGACGCTTTTGATACGTTGGCTATAGGCTGTGAGAGGTTTCCGCAACTTTTTACTGATGTTTGTTATGTAGGCTCGTGTCCTACCTAAATGGTAATCGCCTTTATATCGGTGGTGTGGTGAGGTAATCGCCACACCGCTTTTTTTATACGCGCTTTCGCGCTTACCGCCGAAGTGGCTCGGCATATTCCGCTAAAATTTAATCGGTAATCGGCGGTCTTGGCGTAGGGCGCTGGGGGGTAGCCTTACGGATAACCGCATAAAATGCGGCGGGGCGCTCGCGTAATTGCTCGATACTCATTCAATTACGCTCGCGAGGAGCGGAAAAAATCCAAATTTGCTGAATTTTCCCCGTTTTTTCGATAGGTAATTCTTTCTTTTTCAAGCGCCTAGAAATGGGGCGCGCGGCGAAATTCCTTTCATTTTCGACATATTTCTTTCAGATATGCCCTATGAACAGAATTTCGCGGTACCGTACCCAGCTTGTATTATCTCCGTCTCTTCATCAAGTCTCAAGACCGAATACTGCACGGGTGTTCTT
>JAFZFM010000255.1 GCA_017555865.1 Bacteroidaceae bacterium | reverse complement strand
GTATATCCCCTCGGGGTACTCAATACTTTCAATCCCTTCTACCTTCTGCAGTTGCCACATGCCATCAAGATCACCATTGATGTATACCTTGTCGCACGATACAACAATGAGTGAAAATATAACGGTAATAAGTAAAAACAATCTTTTTGTCATTTGTCAAATATTTTGCCAAAATGTGTAAATGTGAGCATTAAGCCCATGTTATTGCCAATGTAACTGCTCCTGTCACAACCAAATGAGAGAGTTCCCATCCAATTGGTGTCATTTGGAATGTATGTAAATTCGGCAAGCAGTGAAGTGGTGTACCTTTTGCTGCTGAACGGGTTAGCGTATGTTCCCCAATTCTCACTGTATGTATAGTTGAGACGGTATGCTAACGGAAAATATCCTTTGATAAAACCGTTTATACCAATATTGTGTGCTACAACCCTGTTGCTTGCAAACTGCAGGCTGCCGTTATTGTTATATATTGGTGATATGATGAGCGGATTGCCTATTCCCATACCCCAATGGTGCCAGCCCGGGTAAATGCCGTGGTTGTAATAGTTGTCACAGCCGTCCATCTGTTCGTTGAAGTAGTCACTTGGGTCGTGATAGAGAGCACCACTTTGGTCGCGTGTGGTGAGATATTCGTATCTTATATTATGCACGAATGGCAGAAACTTTGATTTGTTGGCAATATTCACACCTATCATAATATCTCGCCAAGGGTAATAGATTATTCTTCTTTTCCCATGGCGGTTCTGTTGGTATTCAAAGAAAAAGAGCTGCGAAAAATCCTCGAACATATGTTCGCCATATATCCTGATATCTGCACATTTTGTATGCAAGGTGAATGCAGCATGCCAACTTCCAATCTGATTACCCGATATGTTTGTCTGTTCCACAGTAGGTGTATCGTCGCTTCCACCAAGCGGTATTATGGCCTTGAAGAAATCCATAGGGCGGTGAGGCATTGATACCTTCAAGCCTTGTCCGTGAGTATATATATCGCCTCCGAACTGTGTATGCATTTCAAGTCCTCCTTCAAATGTCAGTGGGAACTTGTCGCTTCGCCCGGCTCTCATGAACAGTGCCTTGCTGTGATATAGTATGTTGCGTCCATATTTTTCATTTGGGTTACCGCGTGTAAAGTCGGTCTGGTATTGCGAATCGCTGAATATTCCGTATGAAAGGTGGCCACGCAGTTTAAGCCATCCTGCAGTTCCTGGAATAGTCGTGTACTCAGGTACATCTATCCTTATTTGCGGTATTGCATGGCTGTTGCCACTGAATGCAAGTCCACCGCTACCTAGTGAAGCATAACGCTCGGTATAAATTTTGTAACAACCTTGTATATGGTTCCTTTCAAATAACTCCAACGAGTTTTCCCTGGAGAAATATTCCTGTTCGCTGCCACGCTCCTTGTTGCCAATTGTTATTGCAAGCCATCTCCATGTGAATTCTGCAAAGGCCTGTTGTAGAGCAAATGTTCTTGTTTGGTTGTAACCTGTGAGAATATCTGCTGTAATGTTGTAGCCATACTGTTGTTTTTCATCGAAAAAACCGTTGTATCCAATGCCATAGCGTGCATAGCCGCTGCTCTTTTTAATCGATGAGGCCCCGTTGCGGTTTGCGGTGAACCAGAACGGTGCATAATCTCCATTGGAAACAATGCTGTTGAAACCGACATTGTACAGCAAGCCCCCATGTTCCTGGGCTTTATTGCTGCCTACTGTCAGTAACATAATAATCAGAACAATAGAATATCGTATATCTCCTCTTCTCATTTCATGGTCATTTCTACTGCGAAGATAACTTATAAAATCCATAATATTCCTATTTTTTGCTTCCTTTGTTTCGCAAAATGAAGAGCTTGTTTGAATACAAACTGTATATATAGATAAAACCGATAGCTGCTATCGTAAAAATACAAAAACGTGTAATGTAAAAAACAGTTATATTATCGTAATTTTGTACGATTTTTGTGGAAAAGGATTATTTTTTGATAAAATTCATTAATTAAAATAATTGTTCAACTATGTTTAAAAATTTCCCGGGATACAAGGTTCTGGAAAAACTTCAGAAGAAGAAATCCCACACACGTGAGAGGAAGCTCCCTCTAAATGCAATCAAACTTATTTTCATTGTTGCAATTTCATTGGTAATTGCGTTGCTTCCAACAGAGTCTTTCGGTATCGAAGGTCTTACTGCTGTGCACCAGCGTATTATCTCTCTGTTTGTATTTGCTGCGCTCATGTGGCTTACAGAGACAATGCCTTCATGGGTAACTTCAATGATTGTAGTTACTGTAATGCTGTTTACAGTCTCTACAAGTGCATTCAACTTCCTGCGTCCCGAGGATAATGCAGGTCTTGTACCTTTCAAGAGCATTATGGCATGTTTTGCAAACCCAACAATCATGCTCTTCATCGGTGGTTTTGTACTTGCAATCGGTTTGACAAAGGTTAAATTGGACGTAGCCCTTGCTCGTGTTCTGTTGAAGCCTTTCGGTACACGTTCCAATGTAGTATTGCTCGGTTTCATCCTTGTAACAGCTATCTTCTCGGCGTTTGTAAGTAATACAGCTACTGCAGCCATGATGTTGGCGTTCCTTACACCTGTACTCCGCTCATTGCCTGCAGACGGTAAAGGTCGTATCGCACTTGCTCTTGCAATTCCTGTAGGTGCAAACCTTGGTGGTATGATTACTCCAATCGGTACACCTCCTAACATGATTGCACTCGACTACCTGACATCAATCGGCCAGGGTATCAGCTTTGTGGATTGGACTATAAAGATGGCTCCATTCGTAATCATCCTGCTTTTGCTTTCATGGTTGCTTCTTCGCATTATGTTCCCATTCAAGCAGAAGACTATCAATATCGAGATCGAGGGTAACATTCGTTGGGATTTCAAGACATGGTCGGTTGTTGCTGCGTTTGTAATAACCATCTTCATGTGGATGTTCGGTACAGATCTTTGGGGTATCGATACCAATGTTGTTGCCATGTTGCCAATCGCAATATTCTGTGCAACAGGTATCCTTACACGTCGTGACCTTGAGGAGATCAACTGGAGTGTTCTGTGGATGGTTGCCGGTGGTTTTGCACTTGGTGTAGCATTGAACTACAGCGATGCACACTCTGTAAGTCTCAGCAGCCTTGTTATCAAATCTGTACCATTCGACAGTTTCTCACCACTTGTTGTTATGATTCTTGCAGGTCTCATCTGCTTCGGATTCTCTAACTTCATCTCTCACTCTGCAGCTACATCATTGCTTGTTCCTGTATTGGGTGTCATTGC
>JAFZFM010000254.1 GCA_017555865.1 Bacteroidaceae bacterium | reverse complement strand
AGGAAGTATATTGCCTGCAAACAGGGGGATATGAGCAAGAAAATGCTTGAAAACGGTCTTGTAGAAGAGAATTTGGGCTGTTATATGGCCGCATGAGACATTTTAAAGCTAAACCGGGATTTTATACCTGAAAAAGGCAATAAAAAGAGACAAATACAATGCCGGATCAAAATCACTTTTGACCCGGCCTCATAATGGTTATTTTAATCCATTTTTTCATAGGTTACCTTTTTGTAAAGATACGAAAATGTTTTGATAAAAGCCAACTTACCGTTGATTGGGTAGGTTGGCTTTTAACTGTTTGTATGATTTCCTAAGTATTTTATGCTTATTTTACTAATTGTCTATTCAATTCATCTACTTGAATCTGATAATTTTTCAAATTGTCTTCCATTCTTTCTGCTTGTTCCCTGTTCCCATATTGGCGTGCAATTGGAATTTCTTCTTTTAGAGTTCTAATTCGATTATTTAGGTTGTTGATTTCACTGTTTATTTGGGATTTTGATTTCTTTTCACCACAAGATGAAAGATTCGTACACATAAGAACAGCCATCGAGTCTTTTTCCATCACTCTTGATTTCTGCGTTGATTGTCAATATTTTACAGTTTGTTTTTAGCGGTAAACAAGCGGTAAACAAAGCTTCAAATTGCCTATAAAACAGCCTGTTCTTGACATCCTGCGCGGCTCGGAAATCTCAATAAAACACAAAAAAAGAAAGCGCTAACTGCTTGTTTTGTATGCAATTAACGCTTTCTTGACTTGTGGGCCATCTAGGGCTTGAACCTAGGACCTCCAGATTATGAGTCTGTTGCTCTAACCAACTGAGCTAAAAGCCCGAGTATTCTCTTTTTTGAATACTTTGCAAAGGTAGAACAAATTCTCTTATGTTGCAAATATTTTATGCTAAAAAATGTGATATGCAGTTACAAAATGTCATTTATATCTCATCCAACGCCATAATTCTTTAAGGTTGGGCTTCTTGCCATGCATTAATATGCCCACTCTGTATATCTTTGAGGCTCCCCATACAACAGCCATGAATGTGCCATAGAGTATGACAATGGACATGATAATCTCCCATGTCGGTATTTCGTATGGTATGCGCGCCATCATTACAATAGGTGATGTGAACGGTATCATAGAGAACCAGAATGCGAGGTCCGAAGTGGGGTCGTTTATTACCGACAGCATTATGAATATACTGACTATAATAGGTAGAGTTATAGGTGTCTGCAACTGCTGGGCATCCTGTGGACTGTCTACCGATGAACCTACAGCTGCGAACATTGCAGCGTAGAGCAGGAAACCGCCGACAACAAATATGAGTAATGATGATAGCACCTTTAATATATAACCGATGTCGCTGAGCATCATTATGGCTTGTAGCATGCCGAACTCTGAGCCTCCTTGTCCTGTGGGCATGCTGCCTTCTTTCATCATTGCAAGCGCTGTTACAATTTCGTCGGGCAGAATGCTTGGCAATACAAAGTAGACTATACCTGCAATCAGGGCTATCCATATGAATATCTGTACCACAGCAACACAGGCTACACCAAGAATCTTGCCCATCATCATCTCAAACGGGCGCACCGATGATACCATTACCTCAAGCACTCGGTTGTTCTTTTCCTCTATGACAGACTGCATTACCATAACACCATATATGAGCAGGAACATGTATAATATGAAACTCAATATGTATGCAAGTACTGTCGCTACTATGGATGATGATGATTCGGCCTCTTCGCTTTCGCTGTTGTTCTTGTACGATTGCAAGCTTACCTCGCTGTTTACCTCGGAGAGTATCTGTGGCAGGTTCTCTATATTGTAGCTCTTGAGTTTCTCGTTCTGCAATACCATCTCTATCTGAGAGGTTATGTTATGCTCAAGGCCAATGGAGGTAGAGCCGTTTGTGTATATCTGTACATTGTTGGGGTTCTCCATTATGTCCTGCCCTATGTGCAGCACTGCAAAATATCCGCTGTATTCGTTGCGGGCAAGTTCTATTGGGAGTGGGGTGGTTACAAACTCCACTTCGGGGGTGCTTTGCAGGGCTGGGGCTACAATGTTGCTGTCGTCTACAACTGCAATCCTTTTCAGGTCGCTCTTAGAATAAAAACTGATGAGCATTGGGGTAAACATCAGGCCCAACATCAGCAGCGGGGTGAGGATGGTGGTTATAATGAATGACTTTTTGCGCACCCTCTCGTTGAACTCGCGTCCTATTATTATTCCAATCTTGCTTTTCATTTTTATATTGGCTTTTTATTGGTTATAGATTTCCACCGACTGCACGAATGAAAATGTCGTTCATTGATGGTATTATCTCTTTGAATGAGCGAAGCTCCACACTCTCGTTGGCAGCGGCAATTACCGTGCGTACCTCGTTGTCGTTTGCAATGTGTATCTTTATCTTGTTGATACCAATGGGCGACTCTGTGGTTTCCATTATTTCGCAACGTTTCTCTATGGCTTTGCGTATGTCGGCCTCCTTGCCACGGTAGTCTATCTCAAAAATGTTCGAGCCGTGCATGTGTCGAATCTCCTCTACATTACCCGACAGTATGTTCCTCGACTTGTCGATGAGTGTTATGTGGTCGCAGACCTCCTCTACCGATGACATGTTGTGGGTAGAGAATATTATTGTTGCGCCTTTGTCGCGCAGTGCAAGAATCTCGCTTTTCAACAGGTTGGCATTTATTGGGTCGAAACCCGAGAAGGGCTCGTCAAAAATGAGCAGTCTGGGGTTGTGCAGCACAGTTACTATGAACTGTATTTTTTGCGCCATACCTTTCGAGAGTTCACTCACATTCTTGTTCCACCATTCCTGAATGCCGAACTTCTCGAACCACTCCTTCAACTGTGTGGTTGCCTCCTTGCGCGACATGCCTTTAAGGCGTGCAAAAAATATTGCCTGTTCACCAACTTTCATCTTCTTGTATAGTCCGCGTTCCTCGGGCATGTAGCCAATGCGGTATACATCCTCTTGTGTCATTACTCTGTCGCCAAACATTACGCGTCCTTTGTCGGGTGCGATTATACGGTTTATTATGCGCAACAGTGTGGTCTTTCCTGCGCCATTGGGCCCTAAGAGACCATAGATGGAACCTTCGGGTATTGACAGCGAGACATTGTCGAGCGCTGTGTGCTTGGCGAAGGTCTTGGTTACATTTTCAATTCTTATCAAATCCATTCTTTGTGTTATTTGTTCAACGGGGCGAAGATAATACGAGTTGTATAAATTACCCCCCCCCCGTAGTTAAATTTTGTTAAAACAATATTTGTTGGTGCCTTTTGCCATTCCTGGGCATATGGTGTTGCGGCAAAATTACATAAAATTTCGGTATACGGTATTTTTTGTTTAAGTTTGTAAAGAAATAATATCCGCCGTCATGTACGTTAGTGCATTGTGGCGGCAACAATAAATGTGATGCATAAGAAAGTTCTGATATTTGATTTGGGCGGTGTAGTCATAGACTTGCATGTCGACCGTTCGTTCAAGGCGTTGGCTGCGATGGGTGTTGCTCCCGAACTTCTTTCGGAGAGTGGCAGTGTGGTGAATGATATGATGACAAAGTATGATCGTGGTGATATTACAACTGACGAGCTCCTTGATCAGATGTCTGCCTTTATTCCTGTTGACAGGTGCGAAGAGTCGGGTGTGGCTTTGCGCGAACGTATGCTTGAGGTCTGGAATATGATGCTTGGCGATTTTTCGGCCGACAAATTGCGACAACTGGAACTGTTGCGTTCTAAAGGCTATCGTGTGGTTATGCTCAGTAACACGAACGAGGCTCATTGGCCCGAGATTGAGCGTAAGTTTATGTTGGCTGCCGGTAACCCGATAAATGTATGCTTTGACGCTCTTTATCTCTCTTATCGTATGCGTTGCAGAAAACCCGAGCCTGTCATTTTTGCGGCGCTGCTCGAAAACGAAGGTGTTGCTGCGGCCGACTGCATTTTCTTTGATGATTCGATGGTGAATTGTGAGGCTGCACGTGCGATGGGTATTGAAGCGGTGCTTGTTGAACGTAACGCGCCGTGGAATAATGCTTTAATGGATAGTCTGATATGAAGGTCATAACGGATATATATGATTTCTCTGCTCTGCCATGTGCGGCAACTGTAGGTTCTTTCGATGGCGTGCATTGCGGCCATCGTGCTATGCTTGCCGAACTGCGTGCTGTTGCCAATAAAAAAGGGTTGCCGCTTATGGTGGTGACATTTACGCGGCACCCACGTCTGCTTTTCGATGGCGAGTGTGAACCGTTCCTGCTTACAACCAACGATGAGAAGATGGCTTTGCTCGATAGTATGGGCGTAGATTACTGTGTCTTGCTCGATTTTGACAGCTGTATGGCAGCAATGAGCGCCGGTCGCTTCATGAAGGAGGTTCTTGTAGGGCAACTTGGTGTGCAGTTGCTTGGGGTGGGGTATGATCATCACTTCGGCAAGCCGGCACCCGATGAAGGGCTTGAACAATATATAGCATACGGCAAGGAGTTGGGTGTCGAGGTCTTTGGTTTGAGCTGCTTTAGGCCTGACGGTGAAAAAATCAGTTCCTCTATGGTGCGCAGGGCGCTTTCTGCCGGTGATATCCCCTCTGTGGCAAGGCTCCTTGGGCATGACTTCTCTTTCTCGGGAGTGGTGGTGCATGGAGCTGCAATAGGCCGTAAATTGGGGTTCCCCACGGCGAATGTTGATATAGACGATTGTATGAAACTGTTGCCCCCCGATGGAGTGTACGAGGTCCGGGTGGCTTTTGACGGGCTATTATATAAAGGTGTAATGAATATTGGAGTGAAACCTACAATAGCCGACAATCTGTTGCGTACAATAGAGGTTTTTATTGTGGATTTTTCGTCCGATATATATGGTTGTGCGGTTGAGGTTGCCGTGGTGCGCCGTTTGCGTGGCGAGATGGAATTCAAGAGTGTCGAAGCCTTGCGCTTGCAGATTGAAAGTGATGTCGCAAGGGTTAAAAATGGTAATTGATTATTATGAAAAAGGTTTTTAGGACTATTGGTGTCATTGTACTTCTGCTGGCTGTATATTCAATGTTGCAAGGTCTCTTTACATTCCTTGCCATGTGTGTTACAGCTTTGGTTGCCGCTGTGCAGGGGAAACTGGATATTGCTGTACTCGCTAAGCTGGAAGGGTTTGCTGATCTCAATGCAATGTCTGGAATGTCGGGTGTGTTTGTGTGGTCGTTGGCTATGGGACTTATGCTCTCTACCGTTGCGATGTTGCTGTTCCTGCATTTTACCGGTTTATTCAAGCTGCGCCGGAGTCTGTTCAAGTCAATATCCTTTCGTCCGCTTTTGTTCTCGACATTGCTGGTGTTTACATCAATGTTCGCTCTGAATATCTTTGTGCAGTGGTTCAACCTGAATGATAATCTGGCCGACCAGTTCGACGGTCTTGTGCATAATGTGGTGGGTGCGCTTACAGTAAGTGTGCTCGCTCCGTTGCTTGAAGAGGCTATGTTCCGTGGTGCAATGCAGGGGTATATGATGCGACGTTTTAATCCATGGGTGGGAATTGTGGTTGCAGCGTTGGTTTTTGGACTGTTCCACATGAATCCAGTACAGATAATGTATGCAACATTGCTTGGAATAGTTTTTGGTTGGATATATTACCGTACCCGTAGTCTTATGTCGGTAATCGTGGGGCATGTGCTCAACAACAGTATGGCGACAGCTGTAATGCTGCTGTTCCCGGCGAGTGAGATGGAGCAGGTGTCTGCAGTACAGCCTGCATTGGTTGAATTAGGTTTCGAGGTTATGACATTCATGGGCTTTGTGGCATTGTCTCTGTTGCTTGCAATAAAATTGCATAGAATGTTACCGCCGGTGTCCCGTCAGTGGAGCGATGCTTGTGATAAAATTTGATTTCTTCCGGATAAATTTTGTAATAAAAGAGCATAAAAATTATATTAAAGACAAAGTGTCAATAAAATATCTTTATGGTTGACAAAAAGAGAGCGTTGCTTCTTTAATACTCTCTTGCTGTTTGTGTTTTTTGTTGACAAATGTGCAATTTGGTCTCTGTTAAAATGCAAAAAAATGTCAAAAAATGACCTTTTTTGCTTTTTTTGGTCCAATTAAAGAAAAATTTCTTTAATTAGTTTGAGAGATTAAATAAAATGATATATATTTGCACTTGGAGAACTTCGGCAACTTCTGCTTGATGAAGTGAATGCCGTTGCTCCGGACTATAGAAAAAGAGTATTAATTAATAATTTATTTTTTAAAATTATGGCACAGATAGATCTTACCAAGTATGGTATCAATGGTGCAGTAGAGGTGGTTCACAACCCTTCTTACGAGCAGCTCTTCGCAGAGGAGACAAAACCCGGTCTTGAGGGTTTTGAGGTAGGTCAGGTTACAGAACTTGGCGCAGTTAACGTAATGACTGGTGTTTACACAGGTCGTTCTCCTAAGGATAAGTTCATCGTTAAGGATGCAACTTCTGAGAACACTGTATGGTGGACATCTGAGGAGTACAAGAACGACAACAAGCCTGTTACAACAGAGGCTTGGAACGTTTTGAAGGAGATTGCTACAAAGGAGCTCTCTAACAAGAAGTTGTTCGTTGTTGACGCATTCTGCGGTGCTAACCCTGCAACACGTCTGAAGGTTCGCTTCATCATGGAGGTTGCTTGGCAGGCTCACTTTGTAACAAACATGT
>JAFZFM010000253.1 GCA_017555865.1 Bacteroidaceae bacterium | reverse complement strand
ATCACCCGAAAATTTCTGCACCTCACAAGGAGCGGCACCAAACTTTGATTTATATAGATTTACAATTCTTTCGACCATAACAATATATATTGTATAAGAATTCGTTACATAAATATGCGAAGATAACACAAGTTTAAATATAACAAACTGTCACCTCACATTTTTTTTTGCACAGTTTCAACAAACAACCATCAAACAGACTACCCCCAATACATTATTAATAAGGTAAACAAAGAGACAAGAAGTCAAACACAAAAGACATTTCACAGCTTAACTATATAAAAAATACACAAAATGTCATTTTTTCAGCAACAAAACAGACAGTTTTAATGTTTTTCAAAAAAAACGCTTACAAATCTTCATTTTTACAAAAAACTCTATTACCTTTGCGCCCGATAAATAAAAAATAGACAATTTTATTGTTAAAAAACCTATTAAATAACCACCGAAATGAACGTAGCTGAAACCCTTGAAGGGCTAAAAAGAAGATTCCCCAACGAGCCCGAATACTTTCAGGCAGTAGAAGAGGTTCTGCACTCTATCGAAGAGGAGTACAACAAGCACCCCGAGTTCGAGGCAAACAACCTTATTGAAAGACTCTGCATACCCGACCGTATATTCACATTCCGTGTAACATGGGTCGACGACAAAGGTAAGGTACAGGTAAACACAGGTTACCGTGTTCAGCACAACAACGCAATTGGACCATACAAGGGCGGCATACGTTTCCATCCATCGGTAAATGTAGGTATTCTCAAATATCTTGCATTCGAACAGACATTCAAGAACTCACTGACAACCCTGCCTATGGGTGGCGCAAAGGGTGGTTCCGACTTCAACCCCCAAGGCACGAGCGACAACGAGGTAATGCGATTCTGCCAGGCATTCATAACCGAATTGTGGAGACATATCGGCCCCGAGATGGACGTTCCAGCCGGCGATATAGGTGTTGGCGCACGTGAAGTTGGCTACATGTTCGGTATGTACAAGAAACTTACACGCGAGTTCAACGGAGTATTCACAGGCAAGGGACTTGAATTCGGAGGTTCACTGATTCGTCCCGAAGCCACAGGATACGGAAACATTTACTTTCTGCAGGAGATGCTAAAGACACGCGGCGAGAACATCGAAGGCAAGACATGTCTGGTTTCTGGTTCGGGCAACGTGGCACAATACACTGTTGAAAAAGTGATACAGCTTGGCGGTAAAGTTGTCACCATGAGCGACTCCAACGGTTACATATACGACCCAGAGGGTATTGACCGCGAAAAGCTCGACTTCATTATGGAGTTGAAGAATGTACGCCGAGGACGCATCAAGGAGTACGCCGACAAATACGGTTGCAAATATGTAGAAAATGCACGCCCATGGAACGAAAAAGGCGACATTGCACTACCATCGGCAACCCAGAATGAAATAAACGGCGAAGACGCTAAAGCATTGGTTGCAAATGGAGTAATTGCTGTATCAGAAGGTGCAAACATGCCATCTACACCAGAGGCAATACACACTTTCCAGGCTGCCAGGATTCTTTACGCTCCAGGCAAGGCTTCAAATGCAGGAGGCGTATCGGTTTCAGGACTCGAAATGAGCCAGAACTCAGGAAAAATCAACTGGAGCAGCGCAAAGGTTGATGAGATGTTGCACGAAATCATGTACAATATACACAGCGCATGTGTAAAATACGGAACATGCGAGGATGGTTACATCGACTATGTCAAAGGTGCAAACGTAGCTGGATTCCTGAAGGTTGCAAAAGCAATGATGGCACAAGGAATAGTATAAGACGACAATACTGGAATTCCGAAATAAAAAAACGAAAACATAAGTACAAAAAACAAAAAATAACGCAGGAGAGCGGCCATCAGGCTGCTCTTTTGTTATGAGCAGAAGCCATGATTTAAGACAATTCAATCGTTTACAGCAAAAGGAGGCTTTGAATTATACTCACTTTTTGTATATTCGCAATTATTAAACACAATAAACAGACACGAACATGCTGAAAAAGACAAACGCATGGCTTTGGATACCATCGCTATACTTCGCGTCGGGACTTCCGTACCATGCCATAACATCCGTATCGGACATCATGTACAAGGATATGGGCATAGACAATGCCAGCATAGCCATGTACACCAGCTTTCTACTTATCCCATGGACAATCAAACCATTGTGGAGTCCACTTGTTGAAATGATTGGCACACGCCGACAATGGACACTATATTCACAAATATTGCTTGCAATATGCTTTGCCACAGTATCATTATTCATTCCAATGAGCAGTTTTCTGCTCCCCACACTGGCAATGTTCATGGTTGCAGCATTCGTTTCATCCACACACGATATCGCACTTGACGGATACTACATAATAGCCCTGCCCGAAAAGGAGCAGTCATTCTTCTCGGGTATACGAAATACATTTTACCGTATTGCAACAGTATTCAGTTCCGGCGTCCTTGTAATGCTTGCAGGTATACTTGCAAGAAAAAGCGGAAACAATCAACTTGCCTGGAGTATCACATTTATAATAACAGCTGCAATTATGGCAATACTGTTCTTCTACCACAAGAAGCAAATGCCACATGCTGATAGTGACATTTCACGCAATGTAAAGGGAATTGGGAACATCTTCAACAATTTTGGCGATATAATCCGAAGTTATTTTCAGAAACCGGGAATATGGCAAGCACTGCTATTCCTGTTATTAGTCCGTTTTCCCGAAGCACAACTTGGAAAAATAGGTAAACTGTTCCTTATGGACAGCCCGGAGGTCGGCGGACTTGCGCTGGACAAAGGAGATATAGGATTCATTTATGGAGTCGTTGGTGTCATTGGTCTGATTATTGGCGGAATCGCAGGTGGAATATGCATATCGCGTAAAGGACTCAAATATTGGCTATGGCCAATGGTTGTAGCTATTTCATTACCCGACATAGTATATGTATACATGAGCATGGCACTACCCGACAACCTCACACTCATCGGCAGTTGCATTTTCATCGAACAATTGGGTTATGGTTTCGGTTTTACTGCATATACACTATATATGATATATTTTGCACAAGGCAAATATCCCACAGCCCATTTTGCCATCTCAACAGCATTCATGTCTCTTGGAATGATGCTGCCCGGAATAATATCGGGCAAGATTCAGGAATGGTTAGGATACGAGAACTTCTTCATTTGGGTAATGGCTTGTACTTTAGCGACATTCCTGGTTTCTGCAATAATAAAAATAGACCCTAAATTTGGGAAAAAATAGAATTTGAAGTATCTTTACCGAATATTTGAATAAAAAGAACAAACATGATACTTATTGCTGACAGTGGTTCAACAAAAACAGATTGGGTTCTATACGACGGGACTGGCATTGTAAAGAGGATCAAGACTCAAGGCCTCAACCCCACCCAGCAAAGCGCAAACGATATTTTCGAGATCCTATCAACAGAACTGATGGGACAAATTGACACAGACGTGCCAAAAACCATATATTTCTATGGTGCAGGTTGTGCATACGACACAGCCAACAAAAGAATGCAGACAGCACTTGAAAGTATTTTTACCACAAAGGATATTCACATCCACAGCGACCTGCTTGCCGCTGCACGTGCCCTTTGCGGACACGAAGAGGGTATTGCATGCATTCTTGGTACAGGTTCAAACTCTTGTCTGTTCGATGGAAAAGAAATAATTGACAACATTCCATCACTTGGCTACATTCTTGGCGACGAAGGAAGCGGTGCGCACCTTGGACGCCAGCTTGTAAGCGACTGTATAAAAAAACAGTTACCAAAGGAGATGAGAGAAAAGTTCATGAAACAATACAACCTTGATATAGCCAACATCCTTGAACGCGTATACCGCGCTCCACTACCCAACCGTTGGCTTGCAAGTTTCACTCCATTCCTTTGCGAAAACCGCAAAAACGCCGAAATACACGCACTTCTAATACACTGCTTTACACAGTTTTTTCAACGCA
Source organism: Bacteroidaceae bacterium (assembly GCA_017555865.1). Lineage (GTDB taxonomy): Bacteria > Bacteroidota > Bacteroidia > Bacteroidales > Bacteroidaceae > HGM04593. The sequence goes on along the minus strand of JAFZFM010000253.1, from coordinate 2,823 downwards.
ATATTATGGTTTACCGCCGTTCATGGCTTCCAATCCACATTATTGGTGGCGTTGGCGTAAACTTCGCTAATGAGATAAAAGAGACTGCTGAAAGCCTTGGACTATCAATTGGAAACATTGTAGAAAGCCCGATGAATGGCCTTATTGAATATCATAAAACCAATTAAAATAAATAAAAATGAAAAAAATTATTTCATCAATCATTGCATGTGCTTTTGCATTCATAGCAATCTCATGCACATCTAACGAGTACCTCAAGAAAGAGGGTATCACCGTTGGCGACAGCGAGAAAATGGATACACTCTCTTATGTCATTGGTTGCAACATTGGCAACAACATCATCAACGGCATTGTTGCACAGACCAAAGCCGATTATGAGACTATCGTTTCTACACTTGAAACAGCCATGTTGGGCGACAAAAACATTGAGGTTTGTGGTGTAGAAATATGCGAGGACAGCATTCAAAGCCTTGGACAGAAATACCTTGGCCCCGAATTCGAGAACCGTGTAAGAATTGCAATGCAGGACTCTACTGCACAGATTTACACAAGCGAGGACGAGAAGAAAATCATCTCTACATTCTTTGGTGCAATGTTCGGTTACAACCTTGCAAGCGCAGGCCTTCCAATACAGACTACATGGATCAAGGCGGCTATTGAGGACGTAAACAACAACAGCGTAAAAATTGACCAGACAACAATGGGTATGTTCATGAACAACTACTATAGTGTTGTTATGCCCGAGAAGAACAAGGAAAGATCGGAGCAGTGGATGGCTATGGTTGAAAAGCAGAGCGGTGTTGAAAAAACAGAATCAGGTATCCTTTACAAAATAGAAGAAGCCGGCGACGACAGCATCAAGGCTGTAAACGACGAGGACGTTGTTAAAGTACTCTACACTGGTCGTGACTTCTATGGCGAAGTGTTTGACAGCAACCGTTGGGAGGACATGCCCGAGCAGCGCAAGCAGATGATTGCTATGTATCAGCCCGATGCTGACGGCAAAGACAACCCAATAGAATTCCCACTCAATGGTGTTATCAAAGGCTGGACAGAGGGAATGAAACTGATTGGCAAGGGTGGAAAAATCACTTTGTGGATTCCTGCAGAACTTGCATACGGCGAGAGAGGTGCAGGACAGAACATCGGTCCCAACCAGGCATTACGTTTTGACGTTGAACTTCTGGACGTAACATCAAAATAAACAAATACAGTTCACATTAAAAAAGAATAGGATGAAACCTTGTTTCATCCTATTCTTTTTTAATGTATCGGGCAATTACTTCATCACCTCGGCAATGAATGCCTGCATTTCGGCCTGATGAGCTTCAACGCTCTGCAACAATTTGAACTGTGCCTTTGAGCGAACAAGGTTGTGCTCGGGATACTGAGTCTTGTAATATGTATCTCCATTGATGTAATCGGCCAAGAAACGTACAGTCTGCATGTATGGGAACAATGCTGCTGCATATGGCAAGTTCTCAACTTCAAGAGGAGTTATGAACGAAGCCGCAGACTTCAAGTAACCCTTAGTGAACGACTTGAATATTTCCATATTAAAGTTCACATTGTCAAGATCCTTGTCATCTTCCTTACCTGTATTGGCTGCCGAACGCAAATAGTCACCGAAATCAGAGAAAATAAAGTTTGGCATTACTGTATCAAGGTCAATTACACAAAGTACATTACCCTCCTTATCGAACAGGATGTTGTCTACCTTTGTATCGCAGTGACAGATACGTTTAGCCAATTTACCCTCACGGTGTAGACGCTCGCCCTTGCACATATCCTCGGCACGTTTCTCAAGTTCGTCAACAAGCCACTGAACCTCGGCAAGACGACCGGCTTTATTCTCGGCAACTGCCTCGCGCAACTGCTGCAGACGGAACTCCATATTGTGGAAATCCTTGATTGTTTCGCCAAGCTGAGCAGGAATATCGGCAAGCATTGCCTGGAAGTTACCGAATGTCTCACCTACGATATATGATGTCTCGGGAGTAACAGCGCTCATAGACTCTGTCTCGGGTATGAATTCCATTACACGCCAGTACTTCTCACCATCAAAGTAATAGTACTTGCCATCCTTGGCAGGAACAAACTTGAGAACCTTACGGTTGATATCTTCAGTATTGGCAGCAACCAACTTACCATGAATATGCTCTGTAACGGCAACAATATTGTTCATAAGCATATCAACATCGGGAAAGATAGCGTTATTAACATGCTGCAACACATAATCAGGAGCATCACCTTCTGTCTTCACACGGTATGTGGTATTTATAAGACCATTGCCCAAAGGAGCTACTTCAACAACATTTCCTTGAATGTTGAACTGAGAAACAATTGTGTTCATTGGAGTAATATTTTAAAGGTTTGTTTATTCTTTTGCTGTAAACCATTGTACCAAACAGATGATGGTTTGCCATCACTCCATTAATGCATTATAGGTTCACACAAGCAAAAGTAAACAAAAGAAAAGAGCATAACAAATAAAAGCCATTATTTTTCAAGCAAAAGTTAAAGAAGTTTGATTGCCCATATTTCACAAAAAACTGTTACCTTTGCAAAAGGTTACAGACAATACCATATTATAATATATATCAAGGCAGTTGATCGGTCTGTCGCCGTTACCGTAATGGGTAAAGGAGGAAAGTCCGGGCAGCACAGAGCACTCCACTTCCTAACAGAAAGCTGCTTGCGAAGGCAGAGTAACGCAGAAGAAAATAACCGCCTCTACCAGTAGAGGTAAGGGTGAGAAGGTGGGGTAAGAGCCCACCGGCCGTGCAGCGATGTACGGGCCGTGTGTCTTGGAGGCTGCAAGTT
>JAFZFM010000252.1 GCA_017555865.1 Bacteroidaceae bacterium | reverse complement strand
TTGTTGTTCTCAATAATCTTGAAGCTTGGATCAAAGAACTGCAGACCTTTGAGAATACTTGTAGGATTCATTCGTCTAAGGTCGCTACCCTTTACCTCGACATAGTTCCCGGTAAAGCTATCCTTGCTGCGGCGGCTGATACCGGTAACCACAACATCTTCGAGTTCAATACTTGACTTCAACTCTATAATAAGGTTATTCTCATCCTTGGATATCTGTTTAGATACTGTCTCATATCCAATGAAAGATACATTTATCGACTCCTTCATGTACAGACGTATACTGAACTTACCATCAAGGTCGGTAAAACAGCCTCGCGCACCCTTGCTCTTGCCAGTGCCATCGGTAACAAGCACGGTAGCACCTGCCAGTGTTTCGCCGGTCTCCTTGTCAAGAACCTGTCCCGACACAAAACACTCACCTGTACTTTTCTCGTTATATGTATCGGGTTCAAGAATAATCTGGTCCTCACCCTCGTAACGGATCACCACATTCTGGTCACCGACCAATTCACCCAGCACCTTGTCGAGCGGCTTATCCTTAACAGCCAGACTGATGGGTTTACTTATATTCCACAGAGATACATCCTGCAGGGTGATTTTTGCACCAGCAGCCTCGGCTACCATTTCAAGCACTTTACCCAAAGGCTGGTTGCTGACCCTCAAAGTCACAGGTTTATCTTTCCATTCACCTGCCGACTGCGCACGAGCACCGGTAATGCTGAACATGAACAGTGTGGCAACAATGAATATCTTGCAGAAAAACTTGAATTCCGGAATAGCTTTTCTCATAATAGTATAGGTTATAAGTTCTTGCTGTTATTGTAGAAGCATATCAATGATATCCTTATAGAATACATTGCTGTTGTATTTTTCAAGGTAATCCTTATACAACACATCGGCACGTTCAATTTCCTGACCGTTCATTATAAAATTACGCAACAGGGTATAAAGCAGAAAATCCCTCTGCTCACCACTGTAGAATGCAGCAAACTCGGCATACATTTCTTCCATAACCTTTGGCATGACATACTTCTTGCCACCGGCCTTGGCTGCCTTCTCGTTCATATAGAAGCAATAGCGCATAAGAAGGCTCGCATATTCGGGACAGCTCAAGGACTGGGGGTCGGTTCTTGTAACGTAACCGTCCATCAAGCTCCAGTAGTCGCCAATCTCCTGATTCTCAACAGCCATTCCTCTTATACTCTCATACATTACAGGATACTCCATGAACGACATATATACCTGACCGTCAATCATGGCCATCACATAGTTCTTAGCCTCGGCACTTGCACGGCTACGCTCCACAGTTACAGCGGCCTTCTCAAGCAAAGTACGCGAATCGGCTATACGTTCGTTGGGTTTGATATCAAGTGCAGCACAACCAAGGAGCTGGCTCTTGTAGCGCAGACTGCGCTTCAGGTTCTCAATGCTCTTGACAAGACGATTATTATTTACAGCACGCTCCGAGCCACTGTATTCAACCTTGACACTTTTTCCCTCATAGGTAACATCCACATGCAGACTGTCACCGGGCTGTAGCAGAACTGTCGTCTGTCCATTAATTGTCATGCACACAAGAGCATCACAATCGAAACTGTATAGGTGCTCTTCACCGGGATTTGTGTAGAACTCCTGCGCAATCATTGGTGTCTGCACACAATCAAAGTAAATTTTATCCCTTTGATAACCATAAACTTGAGCACTCAGTGTGGTTTTTTGCTGCGCTGTCAATGTATTGAGAAATGCAAGAATACCTACCAATACAAACAATAGTTTTTTTCTCATAGTTGTAAGTTTTTTTCCAAAATAGCTTTTAAAGGTTGCAAAAACGTGATTTAAACAAGGCAAATATATTATAAAAACATATAAAAACAACTGCTGCCGTTAACAAAAAAAGGACAATATTTGTTAAAAACAGTTTGTAAAAATTAAAACACAACAATTAAAATATTTTTTATAATTTTGCAAATGGTAATTCAAGGGAAAACAGAGACCAAATTACCCCAATTATAGATTTACAAAACAGATATGATAACATTCCTGACATGCCTTGCAGCACTCGTTGCTGCATATTTCACCTATGGCAAATACCTTGAAAAAATTTGCAACATAGACGCAAAAAACCCTGTTCCGTCAAAGACATTATACGACGGAGTAGACTATCTGCCGCTGCCAAAATGGAAAATATTCCTTATACAGCTACTCAACATTGCCGGCCTTGGTCCAATTTTCGGTGCCCTGCTTGGCGCGGCATACGGCCCTGTAGCTTTCCTGTGGATAACATTGGGAGGTATTTTCATGGGAGCAATGCACGACTTTGTCTCCGGCGTAATCTCATTGAAAGAGAACGGTTTGAGCTTGCCCGAAATTGTAGGCAAATATCTTGGCAACAAAACAAGGGCATTCATGCGTATATTCTCGGTTCTGCTCATGGTGCTTGTGGGAGCTGTATTCATGTCACAACCAGCCGAACTCATAGCCTCGAACATATCCATGGAGTCGTTCGAAACATTGGCTTTCGGTAATATGACATGGGAGTTGTTCATCATTCTCATGCTCATACTCACCTACTATATTCTTGCCACGATATTGCCCATAGACAAGATTATAGGACGCTTCTACCCTATCTTTGGCATAGCATTGCTGGTTATGGCAATGAGTATTCTATGCATCCTGCTTTTCAACAACGAAACATACCCCATTCCGGAACTGACATCATTGGAAAACCAGATAGCCAACCCTGAAGAATTCCCCATTATACCGATGCTTTTTACCACAATTGCCTGTGGTGCAATATCGGGTTTTCATGCAACACAATCGCCAATGATGGCACGCTGCATGACATCGGAAAAACAGAGCCGCAGCATTTTTTATGGAGCAATGATTGCCGAGAGCATAATCGCACTTATCTGGGCAGCCATAGGCATGGCCTTCTGGGGCGGTGTCGAGGGATTGAACGAAGCCATTATCCAACATGACAGCAGTGCTGCAAAGTTGGTAAACATAATTACCGAGACAACACTTGGCAAAGGAGTTGCCACCTGCGTCATTGTTGGCGTCATAGGCTGTGCGATAACATCGGGCGATACGGCCTTCCGTTGCGCCCGTCTTATTGTTGCCGACACTGCCAACATTGAGCAGAAGAGCCTATACAAAAGAATTCTGGTATCTTTGCCCTTGTTTGCCCTGGCCCTTTTCATAATCTTTGCCCTGCCGTTCCAAGCCATCTGGAGTTACTTTGCATGGTGCAACCAAACACTTGCAGTAATTACCCTATGGTGCATCACAGTATATCTGCTCCGAAACAGAAGGCCAAGCCTGATTGGCGCAATTCCTGCGCTTATAATGACTTTTGTATGTTCGTCATACATTTTCATATCGCCCACTATGGCAGCCTTACAAAACCGCACGCTAGCATACCTGCTGGGAGGAGTCATGACATTAGTCATAGCGACAATCGTATACATGAAAGAGAAATATAAAAAGTAAACCAGGAGAAACGAGACTCCAGATTCCAACAGAAAGAGGCCGGGTCAAAAGTGATTTTGATCCGGCTTTGTATTTGTCTCTTTTTTTGCCTTTTTCAGGTATAAAATCCCGGTTTAGCTTTAAAATGTCTCATGCGGCCATATAACAGCCCAAATTCTCTTCTACAAGACCGTT
>JAFZFM010000251.1 GCA_017555865.1 Bacteroidaceae bacterium | reverse complement strand
GGTACATCTCAACAGGCCCCCACGTGGTTGCATAGGTTCCACCCTCGTCCTGATATTTAGTGTGGTCGATAGAAACTCGTGCCTGCAGGTTAAGCCCTTCGATAATCTTTACAGACGCATTGAACGAAGCCGAGAAGTGTTCCTCGTTTGTTTCACCGTTATTCATGTTGGTGAGCCAATAAGGGTTATTGTACATAGGTGCCTGGAATGCATATTGTTGCATTGGACCTTCCAAAAGCGCGTGTCCGCGATATTGCTGGTATAGTCCGCCAATATCCTCATAGTAGACCTGTGTTCCCTGTCCCTGGCTGTCGCCCGATGACCACCATTGTCCGTTTGCCTTGTAGTTGCTCTTGTAGTAATCCATGTCTACATCGCGTGGAGTGGTGTAGAGGTGATAGATTGGGTTGCCTACAGTACCTCCACCGACACGGTTCTTGGTCTTTGCCTGGTTGTAGTTTACATTAACACCAAGTGTTATGCGTTCCCATATATTATAGTTCTGGCGCAGTGCAATTGTGTTGCGGTTGTAGCTGTTCGACTCTATCATACCGGTAGAGTGTGTGTTAGAATATGACACGTATGTTTGTATTCTCTCAGTTCCGCCCGATACAGCAATTGAGTTTGTGCTACTGAGTCCCATGTCATAGAACTCACTTATGTCGTCCTTGGCATAATTGCGAAGGTAAGCCTGTAGCATTGTACCATCCTGGTAGTACTGTTTGTCACCGGCATATTCATAAATATGCTTTCCGCTGCCGCTCAGACGGTTACCCCAGCTGTTGCTCATCAGTGATGTGCTACCGAAAGCGTCAGTTGTGTATCCTCCATAACTGTTCTGCAATTTTGGAGTCATAAGCGGTGTGTCAAACGTTGTACTTGAGTTGAATGTCACCTCCATTGTTCCCTGCTTACCTTTCTTGGTGGTAATCATGATTACACCATTGGCAGCACGTGAACCGTAGAGAGCAGCAGCGTTGGCACCCTTAAGTACGTTCATCGACTCAATATCGTTGGGGTTAATCATAGAAAGCGGGTCGCTACCCTCGGTAGTACCCGAGTATGTGATGTTTGCTGCGTCGCCTACCTGGCCGCGGATATTGTTTGTCAAAGGCACTCCATCAACTACAATAAGCGGTGCATTCTCACCCATGATTGACTTGTTTCCTCGGAGCGTGATTTTTGAAGCACCACCTGCACCACCTGCACTTGGAGTAATGGTTATACCCGAAATCTTTCCTTCAAGCGAGTTGATGAGGTTAGCGTCGGGTGTCTTGAACAATTCGTCCGATTTTATCATCTGGGTAGCATAGGTAAGAGATTTTTCCTTGCGCATGATACCCATGGCTGTCACCACAACCTCGTCGAGTTGGTTTCCCTCCTCTTTCATGATGAAGTTCAAAGGTCCACCGTTCCACACCTGGTCGGCACATGTGTAGCCAATAAGTGAAACGCTGATGGTAGAACCCTTCTTTACATTCTCCAGCACATATGTGCCGTCAAGGTCAACAAATGTCGAGTTCTGTGTGCCGGCAACATAAACTACTGCTCCGGTAAGTTCCTCGCCCTTTTCCGACTTTACTGTTCCTTTTATTGTGCCGTACTTTGAATCCTGCTGTACGACCGCTGTTTCCGCCCATCCCTGCGTTGGTGCAACAAAAAGCGGAACTCCCAAAAAGGCGGCTGTAAAAAGCTGCCTTCCAACCTCTTTCAGTATTTTCATATTACGTATGGTTATGTGGGAAAGCAATGCTGTTCCCTATGGTTAGTTATCGTTGGTGCCTATAATCACCACTCGCAAACATACACAAAATCTTCTGTATTCTTGAATATTTTTAATTAATTTTTTCTAATTCGGCTCGAAAAAAATAGTGTGGAACCGGCATTGCAAAGTACCGGTTTTTGCATACTCTCGTGCGGTTGTAAATCGTTTTTTGTCTATTTGTTACAGAATGGTATTACAGCAACCTTGAGACTGTAAATATGGTATAAATTTGTGCTGTTTGGTAAAAAAATGTTAGTGGATATGAGTGGTAAGAATGTTAATGGGAATCGGTGCTTGGGAAACCAGGAAAAAGCAACAGTGGAGTGCGTAGAACAGAACGATTCTCTTTTCTGTTCGGCTGTACATGTTGTATTGCAGTTCGAGGGTGGATTTGTTGATGACCCTTGCGACAGGGGAGGGAAAACAAATATGGGAATAACGCAAAAGTTCCTCGACAGGTACCGGCACCGTGCCGGTGTAAAGGCAAGAGATGTTGCCGCATTGACTCCCAAAGAGGCTGTGAAATTGTACAAGGCCGAGTGGGATACCTACGGTTTTGCTCTTTTGGACAATGCCGATGTTGTCATTCTTGTATACGACTTTGCTGTGCATTCAGGAGCAAAACTTGCAATAGCGGCAATGCAGACAATCTTGAATACTAAGGGGTGTGGATTGGCTGTTGATGGTTATATTGGTGTGCTTACAAACAGAGCTGTAAATTCTGTCGATTCCGGTTGGCTCAAAACAGAACTCCAGAGAACACGCGCACTCCATTGCGATGGAATAGTTGATAAAGACCCCAAGCAGAAACGCTTTATAAAAGGGTGGTTCAACCGCATAAATACCATTGGCAAAAAGTGTGGGTGCAACACCATTTTCAAGAGTCGGCATGTGGGGTAATCTAAGGTGTGTGTCGAGTTTAGTTATATATGTGTATATTTGCTTCTATTACAAATATATAACCCCAAACAGCAGTTGTTGATACCATGCCATGGAAACTTGTTTCCTCATTGAAAAGCAGTGCGGGGAAATACCGTTTCCTCTGGGAGTTTATCTCTGTTACTGATATAACTGTTATATCGTGCTTTTCAATCTACATTAAAAGATATCAATGTTTCAACACTCCCTAGCCTACAAACAATAAAGAGCAAACCAATCGGTTTGCTCTTTATTGTTTGTAGCTCTAAACTGCTATTATCTGTCTTGCAAAGCTGCAGCAATTTCCTTTGCCTTTTCCTTACTCCACTCTGCAAGCTCAGCAGCAGCAGCAGGATCATTAGCAATTTCTTTGACTGCATCATTGTATGCCTTGAATGTCTCCTCTGTTGGATTAGCGATGAAAGCCTCACCAGCCTTGATTGCAGGATTGCTACCACAAGAAACCATTACTAACATTGCAAATGCTGCACAAATTGTAACAAATAACTTTTTCATAATTAATCCATTTAAATTGTAAATAATGTTAACGCTGGCAAATGTATGTAATAGAATTGACAAATGCAACATCTACAAAACATTTTTTTTCATGTTATCTTCACAAGACATATAAAACTACAACAGCCCTATAATATGATATTATTATGGGTAGTAAAGCCTATTACATATCTTCTAATGTTAAGCATAGTTGCTCAACATCATACTTTGGCAATAGTTTATCTTTGAGGTGTTGCACCTTTTCCGCAAATGCCTCTGGTTTGAACTCCTTTCGCTGGCGTTTAACTTCAACTGCTACCGCCTTGTTCTTCTCCAAGCGTAAGGCAACAATATCTATCTCACACTGCTCCTTACCCTTCTTTGCTTCCCAATATGAGCCCATATCACGATACTCGTGACTCTCAATAAACTTCTGCTTGAAGTATTCCTCAAGTGTCTTACCCGAATATGTTGTATAGTCTTCATTGATAATATGTTCTATCACTTCAAATTGATTCATCTCTACAAGAGTGCGATTACCCTCAAAGTAGCGGAACCAGAAACGAAGAAACATATCTGATATCTCGTATCTTACGGTCTGCGTACCTCGTTTTGCAAGTATGGGACGCATCTTCTTAATGATTTCGTATGTCTCCTCCAACTTTTTGAGTTGCCCACCAATACTTTTCTCCCCAAGTGCTGCAGCAATCTCTGCTTGTGTATTCAGACCATTTGATATAGCATCAAGAATAGAGAAGTATGTTCCATACTGTTTGCCAAACTCATCAACAAGCAGGTGCTTGCCTTCATCCTTAAATGGCGAATCAGGGTCGCACACTGCACGGATAATCTTCTTGACAGACAATGCTTTGGCATCTACAAGCAACTCAACATATTTAGGAATACCACCCGTTACGGTGTATAGAGCCAACAGATCGTCATTGGTATGAATTGGTGCATAGTCTGACATTATCTGCTTTAACGCAGACAATGTGAATGGGTTGAGTTTCAGCATAACATCTGCACGACCAAACAATGGTTCGTGATAATGCTGAAATATCTTTGTCATCAACGAGTAGATAGAACCACTGACAATGAAGTTGATATGTGTTTTTAAGCGATACTGGTCCCAATAGTTTTGTATGTCGCTATAAACGCCTGGATTGATATTGAAGAACTCCTGAAATTCATCAATGACAAGTGTGAAATGCCTTGTCTCACCCTGCTGCATTAGGAAGAGAAACACCTCTTGGAATGAGTTCATTGCAGGAACAAACACCCGCAACTTTGATGCTATTTCCTTACAGTAGCCAGCACATAGTGACGCTTCATTCTTTCGGCCAACAAATAGATATATGAACTGCTCATCGCCCATTGCTTTACCAATGAGTGATGTCTTACCGATACGGCGACGACCAGTTACCACTGTAAGTCGAGAGTGGTCATTGTATGATAACTCTCGGATTTCTCGGAGTTTTGCTATTTCGTGCTCTCTATTATAAAATTTCATACCATTTTATTTTATTGTTACCTCCGTAAATTTTACCGCCGTAACAAAAGTAGTAACAATCTATCGAGTTTACAAATAATCTACCACTAATTTTATCACACCCAATTTTGTAGAAAACATTTAGAAGATTATTATTATTTACACCGCTTATGCTCCTTGAATTATATTCAACAACTCATCGTAGTTTGATATAGCACCAAAGCGAACATCACTTGTAGAGGCGTCATTAAAGAGTTTCTTCGCACACGCAATCTTCGCTTTCTCTACGCCTCTCAACTCTATTGAATCCAATGAGCAGTCTATCCTCCTTCACTTACTACTCTTATTTTTAGGAGGATTTGGTAATATTACTGTCCGCTAAACATAACAAACCTCTTCCAACTTGTTGAAATATAGAAGTTGGAAGTTTTCTTATTCCGGACAAGCC
>JAFZFM010000250.1 GCA_017555865.1 Bacteroidaceae bacterium | reverse complement strand
GGTGAAAACAATCCTTTCGACATCGCTTACTTTATAATCATTTATTATACTGTTGTTGTATACATTGTCGGTGTTTCCAAAAACGAACATTCTGCCATAATCAACATAGCACTCCTGTTGCGAGTAGAACAGTGTAATGTTACTGAATTTTCCGCTTGGGTAGCTGTTGGCACCTTCGGGTATGCAGGCATAAATATCACCCAACTCACCCATTTGTGGTCCGTTGAAAGTCTTGAATACAAGAACCGGAGTATTATGGGTATATTCATCCGTCTCTTGGTCATAGAAGTAATAACTTGAGAATGCATAATCACCCATTGATTCGAGTGAGGTGGGGATAAGGACAAACTCTAAAGGTACATCACTGAATGCGCAATCTCCTATAGTTTTCAATCCCTCTGGCAGTATAATATTTGTTATTTTACAACCGCTGAATGCATATGAGCCAATGGAGGTGACTCCATCGGGTATAATTATTGTCTTGAGGTTTGTACAACCCATGAAGGCACGTTCACCTATTGAGGTCAATGACTGTGGCAGGTAAACCTCTTCGAGGTACTCTCTGAACTCATCATGTGAACCATTGACTATAGTTGTGAAATCACCTTCAACATATAACCTTTTTATTTTCCTATTGGGGAAATGCCAAAGCTCACCTGTTCCCGTAACGAATGCGTTGCCTTCTTCGTCAAAACACCAGATACTTGATTCGGTTTGCTCAGACTCAAAATTAGCGAAGTATATTCCCCACTTGATATAGTTGCTGCCATCGGGGTAGTTCAATTCCTTGTTTCTGACGGTTTCAAATGGTGCTTGTTCTAAAATTGGAGCCTCAACTGCGTTGGATGTGACTGTCGCAAGGGCATTACATCCTATGAATGCTTCACTACCAATGCTTTTGATTGTAGATGGCAATACAACGGTTCTAAGGTTTGAGCAACCATAGAAAGCTTGATAATCGATTATGGAAACACCTTCGGGAATAGTAATCTCGGTCAGGCTTGAACAACCTTTGAAAGCACTACCCCTAATTGTATTTACACTATTGGGAATTGCTATCTCTTTTAGAGAACTACATCCCGAGAATGCGTGGGCTTCTATTCCGGTTAGCGTTGATGGCAATTCAACTGTTTCAAGTTTTGAACAGCCTTCGAAGGCGTTTCCCCCTATAGTTGTAACACCTTCGGGTATAGTAATCTCGGTAAGGCCGCAACAATTCTGGAATGTAGCTTCTGCAATACTTTCAATACCATCAGGTATAGTAATCTCTGTAAGGCTTGAACAACCAAAAAAAGCACCATCCAGAATTGTATTTACACTATTGGGAATTGTTATCTCTTTTAGAGAACCACATTCGCTGAATGCATAGGAACATATTTCGGATAGCGTTGATGGCAATTCAACTGTTTCAAGTTTTGAACAGCCTTTGAAGGCGTATGCCCTTATGGCAGTAACACCTTCGGGAATTGTAATGGATGTAATGGCACAGTCCTCGAATGTGTAGTAACCGATTGATGAGATTGTAGCATGGAGCTTAACGCTACTCAAATTACTGCAACCCGAGAATACATTGTCGCCAAGGTTTGTAATGCTGTTTGGTATTTCAATCTCAGTCAGTGATGAACAGTTTTTAAAAGCATAGTTGCCAATGCTTGTAACACCTTCAGGAATTGTTATACTCTCCAAATCTCTACAATTCTCAAATGCAAAACCTCCAATACCTGTTATGCCGTTGGGTATTGTTGTGTTTCTGCAACCACGGACAATAGTATTGGTTGCCGTTTCAATAATGGCATTGCAATTTTCGCGGCTGTCATATCTTGGGTTGCCGTTTTCAACAATAATTCTTTCTATGGCGTTGCAATTATTGAATGCCCTGGAATCTATATAGGTAACAGTGCCGGGGATGGTGATGTTTTTTAACTTTGTACAATTATTAAACGCATATATCCCAATGCCTGTGACCCCATTGGGAATAATTACACTTGTTATATCAAGGTTGTCGAAAGCATTTTCTCCAATGGTATAGTTCTCACCTTTACAATTTTCGGGCAATATTATCTCCTTATCGCTTCCTGTGTATAAAATAAGTGTCTGTTTCCCCTCTACTTCTTCAAAGAAATAATCCCCTACAATGGTATATCTGCTGTCGTTTGGCTGAATTACAAGCTGGGCAAAGTATGCGACTTGTCCATAGGAGTCACTACCTTTGTTTATTTTCAAACCTGAATAGTTTATTACAGTTTTCAGCGCGGTACAGCCATTGAAAGCGCTATTCCCGATATTTGTGATACTTTCTGGGATTGTGATGAATTTAAGGGACTGGCAAAGGTAGAATGCCTCTTCGCCAATGCTTGTAAGGCTCTTGGGAAAATTAATGCTTCCCAGTTTCCTGCAGTTCTTGAACGCTTTGTTGCCAATGCTTGTAACGGCATTGGGAATATTCACTTTTGTAATGCTTGAACCTTCAAAAGCCGATTCTCCTATAACATAGTTATCGCCAAGATAATTTTCCGGCAGTGTAAGTTCGGTCTCATTTCCGGCGTATAATACCAATGTCGGTATGCCGTCAATTGTCTCGAAAATATAATCTCCAATGAACTGGTTGTCGTACAATGAGAAAACTCTGTTTGCATAGCGACCGACATAGCCATGTGTATATGCGCCTTTTGTAATTTCCAAATTAGAATAGTTTACAACGGTTTTAAGGTTTTTACATCCATCGAACGCATAGTCGCCAATTGAACTCACGTTGCTTGGAATGGTAATCCTTGTAAGCGATGTACACTTTCCAAAAGCCCATCCACCAATGCCTGTTACGCTGTTTGGTATTGCAATCTCCTTAAGAAGAGTACAGTTATTGAAAAGGTTTTCAGGTATCGTTGTAATGTTGTTGGGAAGCTTGGCACTTGTCAGTTTTGTACAGGATGAGAATATGCCAACTCCATAATTCGTCACACTGCTTGGGAGTTCTATGCTTTCAAGAGCATAACATTCACCGAATGCAAATCTTCCAATCTCGGTAACGCTGGCGGGAATAGTAATGCTTGCCAAATTTCTACATAGATAGAATGCGGTACCTCCAATTGTTGTAACACTATTGGGGATAGCAATGCTTTCGATAGCGTTGCAACGGTAGAAAGCCGCTTCGCCAATATTTGCTACACTGTTTCCCAAGGTAACGTCCGAAAGCAATGTACACTCTTTAAAAGCATAGTTTCCAATGGTTGTTATGCTGTTTGGTATTACTATTTTTGTTAGTCCGGTGCAGTTGTAGAAAGTACTGTCGGCAACGGATGTGATACTGTTAGGGAGTGTCACATCGGTCAGGCTGGTACAGCTACTGAACAGTGCTTTTCCAAAACTCGTGACACTGCTTGGGATTTCTATGCTTTTCAGGCCCGTACATTCGGTGAATGCGTTCTCCCCAATTCGTAAAACACTGTTGCCAATTGATATGTTGGTCAGGTTGCGGCATTTATGGAAAGCATAGTTGCCAATGCTTGTAACGCTGTTTGGAATTTCTATGCTTCCTATAGCATTGCAGCCCGAGAAAGCGTGATTTCCTATACTTTTGACATTGTTGCCTATGGTTAATGTTGCAATATTCTTGCATCCCTTGAATGCATAATCTCCAATGTTTGTGACATTGTTGGGGATAACAATCTCCTTAATGCTTGTAGCACCATTGAAGGCATAGCTGCCTATATTGGTCAAGCCATTGCCCAGAACAACCTTTGACAGCGCAGTGCAATTGTCAAAGGCCGATATGCCAATGCTTTTGACATTATCAGGAATGACAATCTCCGATAAAGAGGGGCATTGGTCGAAAACATAGCTACCGATATCTGTAAGTGTTGTGGGCAGTTCAACGGTTGTAAGGTTCGGGCTGTTATCGAAAGCCCACATAGCCAATCGGGTCACTCCTTCGGGAATCTTGACACTGGTAAGGCCGGTACGGCTGAACGAGCCTTGCGAAATTATAGTGATGGATTCTGGGAGCTTGACACTCTTCATGTTGTCGCAGCGGCAAAAAGCCTCGTTCCCAATGCTTGTTACGCTATTGGGAATAGTTGCACTTGCAAGGCCGGAACATTCATAGAAAGCTCTGTTGCCAATAGCTGTTACGTTGTAGTCTGTTCCTTCGTAGGTTACGGACTCCGGGATTGTTACGTCACCGGTGTATTTGTTCTCACCCGATGTTACGGAAACGGTCCTGTTTTCGGTGTTGGTTATCTCGTAATACAAACCACCAACCTCAAACTTTTGAGCATTTACAGCTATGCTGCACAGCAGCATAAGCATGGTAAACAGATGTCTGAAAGTTCTCATAAGATATTGTTTTTTGAATTTATATATTGCAACAAGAATTTGCCGACAAATACTTGCCGACACTGTTTTTACATTTTTTTGCAAAGGAACTACCTTTAATTGCAGTCAATCCTTACATTTTGGTTCATTTGTTGTGTCGGTTGTTAATGTGTGTTAAATCGGGTTTCCCAATTACTATTTTTGTTTTACTTTCGCAACCATGAAAAATACAACAGAAATAAAGATTGAAGAGGTTTATTGCGAGTTACGTAAAAAGGTTGAGACTGTTGTGGGGAACGAGATTCTGGCTCCACGCGATTTTGACTATTTGTCTGTTTCCATTCTCGAGAAGACAAAACTGTATCTCTCTCCAATTACGTTGAAACGCTTTTGGGGATATATAAATGAGGAAAAAAAGAGAAAACCCTTTCGCAGTACCCTCAATATACTTTCGCAATATGCCGGATACACTGGCTTTGAAGCATTTGAAAAGAATTTTAGCAATAGTGGCGCTGTTGAAAGTGATTTTCTGCCTAATGATAGTTTGCAGACAATTTCCCTTTCCAAAGGTTCTGTGATAGATTTGAGATGGCAACCCGATCGCCGGGTGATTGTACAGTACGAGGGACTTGATATGTTCAAGGTGGTTGAGAGTACAAATAGCAAGTTGTGTGTTGGGGATACATTCATGTGTGGGCTCATAATAAACGGAGAACCGCTGCAGTTGCGCTGTCTTGTGCAAAAAGGAAAATCTCCTGTCAATTATGTGTGTGGCAGGGTAAATGGTGTGAAATTCAGGTTGCTGTAAACAATGTGAGGATATGCAAACATCTGCATTTATAAATGGTGATTCATCGCCCGATAAAATCGAGACACTTGGTATTGAAGGGGCAATGTCAAGAACTTTCAAACGGCGTATTGAAGGCAGGCTCTATTTTATGAAACAGTTGCGTGCTGAATATAATGCCGATAGCCGTTATCACAGTGCTTTTTTCAAGGAGTATGAGGTGGGAAAGAGTATTTCAAGCCCTTACGTAGTGAAGTATGTAGGTATAGAGAACAATACCGATGGCCTATACATTCTCATGGAATATGTAAATGGCATTACGGTTGAGGAGAAATTGGCGGCAGAACCCGAATATTTCCATAATCCTCGGAATATAAGAAAACTGCTTGTGCAACTGTCTCGTGCTTTGGAGGCGTTGCATGAAAAGGGTATTGTACATCTCGACATCAAACCCGAAAACGTAATGCTCACAAAAACGACCAATGATGTTGTACTTGTAGACCTTGGACTGTGCCTGTCTAATACAAACGACACTACGGCCGGTTGTACCAAAGGTTTTGCTGCTCCCGAAACAATAGCAGGTGATATTTGTGAAATAGATGCCCGCAGCGATATATATTCGGTAGGTTGTCTGTTGCAATATATAGAGGAGAAGAGTGGTTCCAGGTTTGGATATCCGTATGGCAGAATAATCAAGAGGTGTATGCAACCGGTTAAGAAAATGCGTTATTCCTGTGTCGGGGATATTGTGGATAGCATTCGCACCGGTCGTATAATAAAGTTCGCCAAGGCCATTACGTTGGCTGTTGTAATGCTATTGGCATGTATCATCTTTCCAGGTCCGCAACTGTATGACGATGTAAAGAACTATATGGCATGGGAGTTTGGTGATATGCCTGGAAACTTCGAGGTAGATGGTCTCTTTTACAGGATATCGGACCACGAGCACCGCACGGTTGAGGTTACATACAAAGGGAACCATCCCGATGAATTCGAGTATGAATACAAGGGTGGTGAAGTGGAAATACCACCGACAGTTACATTTATGGGACGTGAATTCAGTGTCACATCCATTGCAGGGCAGACATTCAAGAATCCTTATATATACAAAGTGAATATTCCACAGGGAATACTGGCTATCAAGGATTCTGCATTCATATATTGCAATCAGACAGGTGTAATAAGTATACCGCAGAGCGTTGAATATATAGGATTGTCTGTTTTCTATCCAATGTTATATATCGATGGCTTTGTTGTGCATGCCGATAATCCTTATTACGACAGCCGCGAAGGTTGCAATGCCATCATTGAAACTGCTACCAATTCGCTCATTGCCGGTTGCAACAATACTGTTATTCCTTATGGCGTGGAACGTATAGCAGCAAATGCATTTGTAGGTGCAGTTGGACTGGACAGTATCACTATTCCCGAAACTGTAAGGGAGATTGGAGCAAGTGCATTCGTGCGTAGCGGAATAACCTCTGTTGAACTGCCAGAAGGTATTATGGCTCTTGAACAATATACTTTCCAGTATTGCAGTAATCTGCAAAGAGTGGTGTTGCCCAAGAGCCTTAAGAGCATAGGTCTTGCGGCATTGTCGCATTGTTCATTCAAGGAACTTGTGATTCCCGACTCCGTATCTGTGATTGGAGATTATGCATTTGACTATTCCGAACGTCTTGAGAGTGTTACTGTTGGATGTGGTGTAAGAAGCATTGGTTATGCTGCTTTTGATGGTTGTAAAAGACTTGTGAGTGTTATATCCCGTATCCCGGCCGAGAATCTTTTTGAGATAGATAACACTGTTTTTGGGAATATAGATAAGGATTGTATATTATATGTTCCGCGTGGTGCAAAAAAGGTATATAGCAACACATACGGGTGGGATTGCTTTGCCGATATAGTTGAGATTGATATGTAATGTGTTGTAATATGTATGAGGGAAATCCCTCATACGAATAGGGATACCCCCTGCAATGATTAGGAATAATCAATTGCAGGGGGATATTTGTTCCCATACCTTTGCAGCAGACAAAGAAACAATAACAGGTTTAACCATTAAAATTTACAGCTATGAAAAAGATGATGATTATTGCAGTGATGATGAGCGCAATGCTTATGCCTGCACAGATGTTTGCAAAGAACGACAGAGTGAATGAGAAACCAAGAGTAGAGAATAACCAAAAGAAAAAGGAGATAAGAGTTGGCAACGACCGTAACAAAAAACCGGCTGTCAAACCGGATAACAAGCCAAACGTAAGGCCTAATGACAAGCCAAACAACAGACCGGCCAACAAGCCAAACGTAAAGCCTAATGACAAGCCAAACAACAAACCGGCTAACAAGCCAAATAATAAGCCCAACAAGGACTATCGCCCCAATAACAAACCTGCTAAGCCGGTGGTTGTAGTCAATCGCCCTGCACCGGTAGTTGTGGTAAATAATCCAGCTCCCGTTCCTCCTCCGCCACCTCGTTACTACAATGACAATGACGCTGCCGACGCTATAGCAAATTTCCTCAGCATTGTTGGCTTAATGGCAATTATAGCAAACTAATGGATTTTATATAATAATGAATTAGTGTTGTAGAAAAGAACAGTGTACTTTTTTCATACTTGACAATCAGTTGATAACTGGCAATGAGACCGAATCAAAAAAGCTTTTGACCCGGTCTCATTGTTTATTCTATTTATATAATATGCTTACTTCACTATGTTCATCTCGTCAATCAGGCGTTTGCAGTTACCGAGCTTCTCGATAACGAAAAGCACGTAACGGATATCTACATTGATACAACGCTGCAGGTTGTCGTCGAAGTTGATGTCACCACTGAGCGATTCCCAGTTACCGTCGAATGCAAGGCCTATAAGCTCACCGCGTGAGTTAAGTACACCGCTACCGCTGTTACCACCGGTAATGTCGTTGGTTGTAAGGAATGCAACAGGCATCTCACCGTTGGGGAGTGCATACATGCCATAGTCCTTCATCTCATATAGTTCCTTAAGACGTGCAGGAACAATGAACTCGCTGTTTGTAGGATCCTCTTTCTCCATTACACCCTTGAGTGTTGTGTAGTAGTTGAATGTTACACCATCCTTGGGGTTGTATGGCTTTACGTTACCGTATGTCATACGCATTGTAAAGTTTGCGTCAGGGTAAACAGGAGCACCGTTTGCCTTTTCCATAATACCTTTCAGGTATGTTCTGTGCAATGGGTTCATAACCGCTGCAAACTCTTTGCTTTTTGCATTCAGTTCCATGTATGAAGCAAAGATTGCTGAGCGCAACTTCATTGCAGGGTCTTTCTCGAACTTCTTGAGAGTAGGCTTCTTCATGAATTTCTTGAAGTTTGCCTCGTTTGCAAGGATTGAGTTGTTGTATACATCGTCGATGTACTTCTCAAGGTTGCCTTTGTATTTTGCATACATTTCGTTGAGGTATGGGTTGCGCTCCTCGGCTTTTGTAAGCTCAAAGTAGAGTGGGAGAACCTCTTTTGCAATGCGGCGGTCAATCTCATGGTTGTAGTCGCGGTTGTGCAACCACTCGTATGTGCGCTCCATTGCGCTTTCTACGTTCTCTGGGGTCTCGAACATCTTCTTGTTCTGGTCGGCAAGGTTGCGGCTTATGAACTCAACATTGCTTATAAGCTCCACTGTGAGTGTAGAGAGGTAAGCTGTGCGGTTCATCTCCTCAACGCACTTGTTGATATTCTCAACAACGCTTGCATAGTCGCTGTTGCCGATAGAGTGTGCCCAAGCCTTGAATTCAGCCTCCTCGGCAAGCTTGGTCTCAACTACCTTGTTGTCTACAATGGCCTTGTTCATGCCAATAGAGTTCTTCCAGTAGTTGCTGATACGTGCC
Organism: Bacteroidaceae bacterium; assembly: GCA_017555865.1. Classification (GTDB taxonomy): domain Bacteria; phylum Bacteroidota; class Bacteroidia; order Bacteroidales; family Bacteroidaceae; genus HGM04593. The sequence goes on along the minus strand of JAFZFM010000250.1, from coordinate 12,436 downwards.
TGCTTGTTGGCATACTTGATAGCGATATCCTCGCTCTTTGCCATCTCCTCGCGAATGATTTTCAATGTAACGTCGCGCATAGCAATGCGTGGCTCATTCTCCTGGAACATTCTCTGTTTAACCTCTTCGCCTGTGAGGTAACGTGATGTGCTGCCGGGGAAGCCCATGATCATGGCAAAATCGCCCTGCTCAAAGCCGTTCAGTGAAATATTGAGGTGCTTTGGAGTGCTCAAAGGAACGTTGTTCTCGTTGTATGCAGCAGGGTTTCCGTCCTTGTCGGCATAGATACGGAATACCGAGAAGTCACCGGTGTGGCGTGGCCACATCCAGTTGTCGGTCTCACCACCGAACTTGCCAATTGAGTTGGGAGGTGTCGCTACAAGGCGTACATCGGTGTACTTCTTGTAGTATACGTGGTAATACTTGTTGCCCTCGAAGTAGGGGAGTAGCTGTGAGTACATGTGCTCTTTGCCCTCAACTTCATCCTTCTCAAAAAGTTCTTTGGCAACTTTTGAGAGTGCCTGACGGTTGAAAGAGTCCTCTTCGCTCATTTCGCCGTTCTTTACACGGTTGTTGATTTCGTCGGTAACATCGGTAATCTTTACAACAAAAGTAAAGGCGATTCCCTCGCATGGGAGTTCTTCCTTGTAGCTTTGGCTCCAGAAACCGTTGTGCAGGTAGTTGTGCTCAACTGTACTCAACTGCTGGATAAAGCTGAAACCACAGTGGTGGTTTGTGATTACAAGGCCATTGGGAGATATTACCTCACCTGTACATCCACCGCCAAAGATACCGATTGCATCCTTGATTGATGGTGCGTCGGGTGAATAGATATCGTCGATAGAAATCTCGAGCCCGCTTTTGCGCATCTGGTCTTCCAGGTTCTGCTGGCGCATAAGCTGTAGCAGCCACATACCTTCATCGGCTATGAGCTGTGGTGTTGCAAGTATTGCAAATGCAAGTGCAAGAAATAGTTTTTTCATATTATAATGTTTATTAAGGGTTTATTCTTTGTTGTCTGTGTTTACTCTTCGTTCAAGGTCTTTGCTATTGCGGCGCGTGTCTCTGTAAGCATGTATTCCACATTCTCGCTATCGCGTCCCTTGCACTCTATTGGTGCGTGGTATGTCACTTTTACCTTTGACCAGTGGAGGCACCAGCAGCCCTTGGGCAGAATATCGTATGAACCTTCGATAGCAATGGGAACAACCGGTGTCTGTGTCATGTTTGCAATAACAAACGCACCCTTCTTGAACGCGCCAAGCTTACCGTCGTCGCAGCGTGTTCCTTCGGCAAAGATTGTCATTGATTTGCCTCCTTTGATTACGCTCATTGCCTTGCGAAGCAAATCCTTCTGTGGGGTGGTACGGTTTACGAATATATGTTCTGTCTCGGCACATGCCTTGCCCAAAAGAGGAATCTTGCGAAGAGAATCCTTCATAATCCACTTGAAGTTCTTCTTCATGTAGCCGTAAAGCACGAACACGTCAAATATTCCCTGGTGGTTTGCCACGAATACATATTTTTTGTCTTTCTGTACATATTTGTCCCTGTCAACAATCTTTACCGGGATAAGGAATATTATGCACGAAAGACGGCACCATATTACAGCAGGGTAATAGTCTCCATTCTTTATTTTAAGATATTTGCCAAAAACAAGAATTGCCAATGATGTAAGTTCTGTCAACAGAAGTACTACCCACCATGCAAAAACAATCTGGTAGAGGGCATAAAGGGGGTGAAGGATTTTACGAAGCATATATTTGAAATTTACAATTTGAGTGTAAATATAGGTTAAAAAATCCGTTTGGGAAACTATTTGCCTAAATATGTGTCACTCAATGTTCTTTGTCAAGAATTTCTGTACTTTTTCTGCACTCATCGAGCGTCTGCTTGCATAGTCGTGCAGCTGCTCATGACTGATTTTACCTACAGAGAAGTAGTGCGCCGCAGGGTGCGACAGCATTAATCCGCAAACCGCAGCGTGGGGGTGCATGGCGCCGTTGGGGCTAAGCTCTATACCAATCTCTTTGGTCTCCAGCAGACTGTCTATAATGAATATTACGCTCTGGTCGGGTAACGACGGGTAGCCTACAGCCGGGCGAATACCCTGGTTCTTCTCCAGGTGGAGTTCCTCAATGGTCAAGGACTCATCTGGGGCATATCCCCATAGCTCCTTGCTTGTGCGCACCAGCCTGTGTAGCAGTGTTGCGGTGGCTTCGGCAAGTCGGTCGGCAAGTATCTGTACAATTATGTTCTTGTACACATCGTTACAGAATTCACTGCCGAACATAGTGTCGGTACATGTGGCGAACAGTCCTATATTGTCGCTTTGGGGTGAAATGAAATCACTCAGACATAGATTCGGGCAACCACTGCGGTTATGCTGTTGTCTTAAAAGCGGCAGTTTGGTACCCTCGATTATAATGTCGTCGTCCGAACCACGTGCCTCGCACAGTGCAAAGAGTGCATGCGTGCAGTATCTGTTGCCAATCTCCTTGAGAATTGCTTCGGCATCCTGCCTTATGTCCTGCATGGCAGTGTCGCATTTGCAGTTGTTGCATAATCCCCATGCGTGGAAAAAGTAGCTCCAGTCAATGAATGGGGCTACTTCTTCTATCTTGTAATGGAAAACAGTTCTTTTCATCGGTTGAATGTGAGCGCTTTGCCACGGAATTCTTCGTTGATGACTCCCTTGTCATATATCTTGTTTCCGTTTACCCATGTCTGCTCAACAGCCCATTTGAATGTCGAGCCTTCGAATGGACTCCAACCGCATATACTTATTATGTCTGCCCCCTCTATTGTATGTTCCTTGTCGGGGTTCAGGAGAACGAAATCGGCGTAATACCCCTTCTCTATGAAACCGCGCTTGTTTACGTTGAAAATTCTTGCAGGTGCATGGCACATCTTTTCCACCAATGTCTCAATGCTGAAAATTCCCTCGTCAACAAGTTGCAACATGGCGAGTAACGAGAACTGTATGCTTGGCATGCCCGATGCTGCTTTCAGTGCGCCACCAACCTTGTCGCTAAGGCAGTGTGGGGCATGATCTGTACCAATAAGGTCAATCTTTCCACTGTTTACAGCCTGTCGCAGAGCCTCCCTGTCGCTCTCTTCTTTTATGGCAGGGTTGCATTTTATCCTTGTGCCAAGTTTTGCATAGTCCTTGTCGCAAAAGAACAGGTGTGCCGGTGTTGCCTCTGCAGTTATATTCCTGTCGGTGTTGCTGTTGTCTATCAGTTCAAGTTCCTTGGCTGTGCTTACATGCATAAGGTGCAGTCGGGTTCCGAACTTGCCGGCAAGCTCAACCGCGCTTTTTGAACTTTGGTAGCATGCCTCTGTGCTGCGTATTATCGGGTGGTACTCAACGGCAGGGTCCTCGCCAACCTCGGCCTTTATTCTCTTTGTGTTCTCTGCTATAATGCTGCTGTCTTCGCAATGTGCGGCAATTGGCATACCAAGACGTTTTGCCTCGGCAAAAATCTTTTCAAGTTCGGCTTTCTTGTCAACGAGCATGTTGCCTGTGCTTGAACCCATGAACAGCTTTATTCCGCACACCTTCTTGCTGTTCAGCTTTGCAAAAGTGTCACTGTTGGTGTTGGTGGCACCAAAATAGAAGGAGTAGTTTATTACGCTCTCTTTTGCAGCTATTGAGTATTTCTCTTTCAGAGCCTTAAGGGTTGTTGTCTGGGGTATGGTGTTGGGCATTTCCATGAACGAAGTGACACCGCCTGCAGCTGCAGCACGGCTCTCGCTTGCCATGTTGGCCTTGTGGGTGAGTCCCGGCTCACGAAAGTGTACGTGGTCGTCGATTACTCCGGGAATGAGATACATTCCGCTTGCTTCAACAATTTCGTCACATTCGGCACGTGGCAGTTCGTTTTCGCGCAGAATCTCTACAATCTTGCCGTTGTTCACTACTATTGAGCCACGGAACTTCTCGCCGTTGTTCACTATGGTCGGGTTACTGATAAGTGTACGCATAATCTATTTCTTTATGTCATATTGAGCGGAGCGAAATATCTCATTGCATTTTGTAATTTCTTACATTGGGCTTGTAATTACAAGACGGAATGGTTGATAAATTGCTCTGACTTGTTACCGCGAAGATAATGAAAAGGTGTGATTAAACTTCGGGGTAAGGTAAATAATTTGTTTTGAGGTTGCGTATTTTGTTTTTAACCGATATATTTGTACCAATCTTCGCAGAGCCTGTTGCAGACGGGTGAGTGGAGGGTTTATTATTTTTTTTGAAAGCGTTTATTGGCGCTTTGTTCTTGACGCATAGAAATCTGGTAAATTTCAACAAACAGTCAAAAACAAGGCAACGATAGATGTCTACTGGTGTGTATTCATACACTTGTGCCGTTTTGTGGACTTTTGTCTGCAAAATTGTCACCTTGTGTGTTGTACATAATAGCGTAGGCTCTGCGTTGCTCGTTCCGACTGTTTGGGCATACCAGAGCCTCTATGCGTGGAACGGGTGACAGTACAGTTCCTACGCTTTTTTTATGTCAATATTTGTCGCTTGAGGAACTGGTGACATGCAAAAACACTATTTCTATGAAAAGGAACTTTTTTTTATTGTTTGTTGCATGTTTTTTAATGTTTTCATCCAATGTTTCTGCTCAAGAGAAGGATGAAATGGAAAATGTTAATTTTGGTGGTGCTGGATTGTATTACGCTGCCGATTTTGACGCTCCTGGCGATGGTTTCATTATGCTTTCATCGCAAGGCTTTTTCTCAAACAATTTTGGTTTAGAGTATGGTCTGGGTTGGACTATGACTACTTTTGACCATTCTGATGGAATTGATGGCGCGGCTGTTTATAAGATTGGTCCTGCTTATGTTCTGCCTATTAATAGCAATTTCTTTGTTACAACCTCATTGACATTCTTGTGTAGTGTTTATCATGATGAAGATGATGATGTCTATTTTAATCCTGGTGCTTCTTTTGCTCCTCGTTTAGGGTGTAAGATTGGGTGTGTTGCAATAACTAGCGGTCTTGATTTTATGTATATGAAGGGTGCCGATGAGATAGCTACTTGCTTTAGTGTGGGGCTTGCAATAAGTTTATAATAAAATCTGTATACGGAATCTGAAAATATAATTACAGTTCAATTGTTAAGGAATAGAATATGAAAAAATACTTGTTACTCCTTTTTTTGCTTTTTTTGCTTGTAACTGTAAACAGTATGGCGCAGAATAGAAAAACTCCATTTACAATGGCTTATTGTTTGGATGGTTCTGCAATGGATATATCAACAGGTGAAGTTTTGAGAAAATCACCTCCTTGTATTGGTTATATTACATTTTATGAAAATAAAATTATAATAGATAATGTTGAGACCTATATGTTGTGGCAAGAACAAAATGGGGTCAAAGCATTTCAAGGGCAGACTTTATCGCTATATGGAGGTGAGGCTACTCCTGTAATATTTGTAGACCCACATTATTCTGATGTTGTGTTGTTTATTACAATGTCTAATACAAATTCAATTTTAAAAGCTCCGATATACCTTATGGATGTTGCTAAATTTCAGGCATTGTTAAGTCGACATTCAGGCATTAGTAATGATATATTTATGAATAATGCAGATAATGCTTCTAATCATAGTACAAAAACTAATAGCAATAGCGGATCGAAAAGTTATTACAGTAGCAGATATGGATATAAGGATTGCCATGTGTGCCATGGTCTTAAAAAATGTAATACTTGTAATGGTAAAGGCTGGATAAGACATACAATGACAGGTACTACTGGCGATTGTCCTAATTGTACTGATGGTAAGTGTTCAATATGTGGAGGTACAGGAAAAGTATATGGTGCTAAATGATATAATATTTTTATAAATAATAGTGTGTGACAAAAATAATTGATTTATGAAGAAAATGTTTTTAATAATTAGCTTATTTGTAATAAGTATGAATGCTCTCGCACAAAACTTGGCGGTGTATGGAGTTTCATTTGGTGATGATATGTATTCGGTTAAGTCTGTATTGGAAGAGAAAGGTAAAAAGGTTAAATCTGGTACTACTCAAACGGGTTACGAATATTTGGAAATTAAATCCCCTAGTGTTGGTGGTGCAAAATTTGAAAGAGGATTCTTTAGATTTGACAGCAGCGATAGATTATCTTTTATAAGTTTTTCTTCTCAAGATATTGGTGGAACTGGTGACCCCGGTATGCCATGGGAGGCCGAGTTTCTTAGAAAGGCTAAATCCTATAATCAGACTTTTATGACAATGTATCAGAATTTAAGAATGAAATATGGAAGTCCTTCGACCGCTACTGATGGTATGGCTATGTGGCAGTTTGGGAACCAAAGAATAACACTGGAGTATAATTACAAATATGAGTATAATGCATTTGGATGGATTGATCATTCTGCTAGTGTCTTTCTTAGATACGAAGTCGTAGATGTGGATTCTTTGGATTTCTAGTAAATCATTGATCCTTGTAATAAATATGATCTGCTTCCAAAAATTAAACAAAAAAGTGGCAGATCATATTTGTACAGCACTATAAATGCAATGGTGTTGCACAAAACATATTATACAAAAGTGAAAGTATTAAAAAAACATTATTGAACGCTTTCGCATTATGAAATTCGAACTTATGTATTTACTGGGGTTCAAGAATGTGGCTCACTTTGAATTGGAATTAAGGAATTATATCCGCTACTACAATAATGATAGAAAAAGCTGATACTAAAAGTAAAGAGTCCGGTGTAATACCGAACTCTTTACATATAAAACTTTTTATTAATCCGTCCAACTTTTTGGGGTCAGACTATTAGGCAATCTCCGTCCTTATCTTCTCTGCAATCTCCTTGAACTCCTCAGGGGTAAGCTGCAGTTTGGGATTTGTGAATAGCATATCCTTTTCGCTCTGCATTGGCACAAGGTGTATGTGCGCGTGGGGAACTTCAAGGCCCAACACAGCCTGTCCCACCTTTATGCATGGGAATGCACGCTTTATACCCTCGGCAACTTTCTTGGCAAAAATCTGCATTGCACCAATCTCTTCGTCGGTAAGGTCGAAGAAATAATCCACTTCACGCTTGGGAATTACAAGTGTGTGTCCTTTTGCAAGTGGGTTTATGTCGAGGAATGCATAGAACTGCTCGTTCTCGGCTACCTTGTAGCTTGGAATCTCACCTGCGACAATCATTGAGAATATTGTTGCCATTGCTGCGTCTTTTTTTAGAATGAAATGCTTGTGATTTCAAGGAAAAGCTTGCCCTGTGGCACTGTGATTTCGGCAACGTCGCCAACCTTCTTGCCAAGCAGACCCTTAGCAATTGGTGTGTTGATTGAAATCTTTGCCTCGCGAAGGTTTGCCTCGCTCTCGGGAACAATGGTATACTGCATGTCAGCACCGGTCTTGGTGTTCTTCAGGCCTACCTTTGTGAGCACCTGTACAGTCTCGGTGTTCAACTTTGTTGTGTCAATGATCTTTGCGTCGGCAATAATCATCTTTAGCTCGTTTATCTTGAGCTCCAACAAGCCCTGAGCCTCTTTGGCTGCATCGTACTCTGCGTTCTCCGAAAGGTCGCCTTTGTCGCGAGCTTCGGCTATCTGGCGGACAACCTCGGGGCGCTTTGCCTCCAGTTCCTTAAGGTCGGCTAACAATTTCTTGTAGCCCTCTTCTGACATATAACTCATTTTGTATCTTTTTTAAAAAAAACAGTAAAACAAAGGATTCCAACACGAGTGCCGGAACCCATTCTTTCTCTTTGAATATAGTGCAAAGGTAGCCCCTTTTTAAATATAAACCAAATAAAAAGGGGTGAAATTTTGCCTATTTATGGTTTTTAAACTTCTTTTTATTTAAGAAGTTAACCCAGTCTTTATTTTTTCAGCAGTTTTTCAATTTCTTTTTCAAGATCCTTTATCTGATTGTCGCGCAGAACAATTTCGTTGTCTCTGTTTATGAGATAGAATGTAGGGAGCGACTGTATGTTGTACAAAGTTACGTTGGGTGAGGCCGGGCCTTCGCCGTCGCGTACACAAACCCATGGCAGGTTGCTTGCCGACTGCTGCCAAAAATGCTCACGGCTGTCAAATGAAACCTGGTAGATTTCGAGTCCGCGGTTCTTGTACTTTTTGTACATTTCGCGCAATCCTATGTTTCGGCTGCTTATCTTTGCGTCCTCGTATACAGTAAAGTCCAACAATACAACCTTGCCTGCAAGTGAAGAGAGTTTTATGCTGTCGCCGTTGACACCGGGAAGGTTTATGTCGAAAAGTCCGGTAGTCTTGATCTCCTGTTCCTGAACCTCCAACTCGGTGCTGTTCTTCTTGCGTGTAGCCTCCATGCTCTCCTTTGCTATCTTGCACAGGTGCTGTGTGCGCTTTGCTTCGGGGTAAAGGTTCTGCATGTTGGTGGCAACTGCGGCGAAACATTTGCTGTCGTTACGGTTGCTCTTGGGCGAGAATATTGGCTCTCCGTTGAGTGTCAGCCATAGTGCATAATATGCGCTTGCTTTGCCGGGGTTGGTCGCAATGTACTGCTTGATGATGTTGTCCTTGAACTCACCAATGAGGGTGTAGATGTCGTTTCTTGTCTTTATAATGGCAGGTGATTTGCTTGCAAGCATATCGTTTACCTGTTTCTCGAGCGCTGCCTGCAATTCAACAAGTTCTTTAATGCGCTGGCTCTCTGTGCTTCCTTCTACAGTGTAACCGGTTGAAAAAGTGTTTGCGTCGCTGGTCAGGACAATGGTCTCTGTTGAGTCGGCCGACAGCATTACGGGCGTCTTGTCTCTGAATCCCAAAAGGTAGAAATCGAAACACTCGGGTGCTGGCTGCATGAACTGGAATGAGCCGTCGTCGTTTATTTTTACCGAGTCGATGAGTGTGTTTTTCTCAACTCCTACATTGGAGAGGTACAACATCTGTCCGGCTGCATTGGATATGGTTCCCTTTATTGTAAAAGCTGGGCCTTCAATGCCCTTGTCGCACGATTGGAAAAACAATAAAGTTGTTGTTGCTATGGTAATTATTACCGATTTAAATTTAAAAAAATTCATAAGACTTCAAAATTTGGGTGCAAAGATAGTTAAAATGTGGAAAATTGTATATCTTTGCGAGAATTACAATAAAAATTTTATTTAAAAGATATAAAAAGATGAATGTTGTTACAAAAAATGTGGCTCTGCCCGATGGTCGTGTCATCACCATTGAAACGGGAAAGCTTGCAAAGCAAGCCGATGGTTCAGTGATGTTGCGTTTGGGCAATACTATGTTGCTTGCCACAGTCTGCGCAGCGAAAGACGCTGTTCCAGGCACAGATTTTATGCCTCTTCAGGTTGAGTACAAAGAGAAATATGCGGCTTTCGGCCGTTTCCCCGGTGGTTTTACAAAACGTGAAGGAAAAGCTTCGGACTACGAAATCCTTACATGCCGCCTGGTTGACCGTGCGTTGCGTCCTCTCTTCCCCGATAACTATCATGCCGAGGTTTATGTGAATATTGTATTGTTCTCGGCCGACGGTGTTGATATGCCCGATGCTTTGGCAGGTCTTGCAGCTTCTGCAGCTCTTGCAGTTTCTGATATTCCTTTCGGTGGTCCAATCTCAGAGGTTCGTGTTGCACGCATTGGCGGCGAGTTCGTGGTTAACCCCACATTCGCACAGCTCGAGGAGGCCGACATGGATATCATGGTTGCCGCAACATACGACAACATCATGATGGTTGAGGGTGAGATGAAAGAGGTTTCAGAGAGTGACTTGCTCGAGGCTATGAAGGTTGCTCACGAGGCTATCAAGGTTCACTGCAAGGCGCAGATGGAGTTGATGGAAGAGGTTGGCAAGACTGTTAAGCGTGAGTATTGCCACGAGGTTAACGATGAGGAACTCCGTGCTCAGGTTCGCGAGGCTTGCTATGCAAAGGCTTACGAGGTTGCAGCAAGTGGCAACAACGACAAGCATGGTCGTGCTGCTGCGTTCGACGCTATCAAGGAGGAGTTCAAGGCTCAGTTCACCGAGGAGGAACTCGAGGAAAAGGGCGCTCTTATTGACCGTTACTACCACGATGTAGAGAAAGAGGCTATGCGCCGTTGCATTCTCGACGAGGGCAAGCGTCTCGATGGTCGCAAGACAACCGAAATCCGCCCAATCTGGTGCGAGGCAGGATATTTGCCCGGCCCTCACGGTTCAGCAGTGTTTACACGTGGTGAGACACAGTCGCTTACAACAGTTACACTTGGTACAAAGCGTGATGAGAAAATCATTGACGATGTAATGAACCAGGGTACAGAGCGTTTCCTTCTCCACTACAACTTCCCTCCATTCTCAACAGGTGAGGCTCGTCCACAGCGTGGTGTAGGCCGTCGTGTGATTGGTCACGGTAACCTTGCTTGCCGTGCGTTGAAAAATATGATTCCAACCGATTACCCATACTGCGTTCGCGTAGTTTCAGATATTCTTGAGTCTAACGGTTCATCTTCTATGGCTACAGTATGTGCAGGTACACTTGCACTTATGGATGCCGGTGTAAAGATCAAGAAACCTGTATCAGGTATAGCAATGGGTCTTATCAAGAATGCCGGTGAGGAGAAGTATGCTGTCCTCAGCGATATCCTTGGTGATGAGGACCACTTGGGCGATATGGACTTCAAGGTAACAGGTACCCGCGATGGTATCACTGCTACCCAGATGGATATCAAGGTCGATGGCCTTTCGTATGAGGTATTGGCACAGGCGTTGGAGCAGGCTCGCGTGGGTCGTCTCCACATCCTCGACAAGATTACTGAGTGTATTGCAGAGCCTCGTGAGGACTACAAGCCATTCGTTCCTCGTATCGAGCAGATTTCGATCGATAAGGACTTCATCGGTGCTGTTATCGGTCCTGGTGGTAAGGTTATCCAGGATATCCAGAAGACTACAGGCACTACTATCACTATCACCGAGACTGAGACTTGCGGTTTGGTAGATGTATTCGGTCCGGATAAGACTTCTATCGATGCAGCTATGGCTCGCATCAAGGGTATCGTTGCTGTACCGGAGGTTGGCGAGGAGTACCACGGTAAGATTAAGTCTATCGTAGACTTCGGTGCTTTCGTTGAGATTCTCCCTGGTAAGGAGGCGTTGCTCCACATCTCGGAGATCGACTACAAGCGTTTCGAGACTATGGCTGAGACAGGTTTGAAGGAGGGTGACGAGATCGATGTTAAGTTGATCGGCATCGACCAGAAGACCAACAAGCTTCGTCTTTCGCACAAGGCACTTCTTCCAAAGCCTGAGGGTTGGGTAGAGCCTGAGCGTAAGCCACGCGGAGATAAGGAGCGCGGAAATAAGGAGCGCGGAGATCGTCGCCCACGCCGCGACCACAAGGAGTAATCCCTAACTGTTAAATATCAATAGCAGACCTCGCTCGAAAGGGCGAGGTCTTTTATTATGCCGTTATAATTGAGCAACTGCGGCAATAGAATGATTGAAAGATAGGGGCGATGTAGCAATGCGACTACAGAGCAAACAAAAAGGGCTTCCGAGAATTCGGAAGCCCTCAACTCTACCAACGCGTGTCAGATTATTTCACAGCAGCAAGGTTGATATCCTTAGCAGCCTTAGCCTTCAACGAAGCATCCTTCGATACTGCGCTGTTGAGCTGAGCCTTAGCACCGTTTACGTCGCCCTCTTTGCAAGCGATAACAGCACGGAGGTAGTCAGCCTTTGCAGACATATCGCTAGCGATGCACTGCTTTGCAGCTGCGAGGTTGCCATTCTGCAAGTTTACGATTGCAGCGTTGTAACCCGACTTCAAAGTCTGAGCAGCAGTAGCGTAGTCACCCTTAGCAGCAGCAACCAAAGCCTTAGTCTCTGCCGATGCGTTAGCAGCATAGCTCTCAGCCTTTGCAACGTTACCCTCAGCAGCGTAAGTCAAAGCGTAGTTGTTGTTCAACTCTGCTGCAACAGTGTTGTCAGCCTTGTTCAAGCACTCAACAGCCTTAGCGTAGTTGCCAGCCTTAGCGTAAACCAATGCGAGGTTGTTCCAAGCACGAGCGTCGCCCGACTTTGTAGCCTCAACCAATGCAGTCTCAGCAACGCAGTCGCAAACAGTTGCAATGTGGAGCAACTCCTCGAGAGTCAAAGTCGAAATCTTACCCTCCTTGATGAATGCGAGCATCTCCTCGTCGCTCCAACCTGTTACGTCAGCGCTGTTTACAACCTGAGCACGACGGAGCTTCTTCAAAACGTCAGTCTTGAGTGACTTGAATACTGTAGCCATGTTACGGATCTCAGCCTCACGCTCTGCGCTCGACGAGTACATCTTCAATACCTGGAGAATGAGGTCCTTATCAGCGATGTTCGAAGCAGCAACAGCAGCCTGGAAACCTTCCCAGTCCTCACCGTAAGCAGCAGCGTCGATATTCAAACCAGCGTCAGCAAGCAACTTCTCAACAGCCTTCAAACCTGTCTTCGAACGCT
>JAFZFM010000249.1 GCA_017555865.1 Bacteroidaceae bacterium | reverse complement strand
ACCCTTTATTGATACGCTTTGAGCGTTAAGAAACAATAAAAACGTTAAATCTTCACCTTTTAGAATGCACCCTTAAAGGTTATGACCATATTTCTGACTTATTACTCGCAAAATATTGAGTAATAACCGGTTGTAAATACGAGGATTGCTACGGCCTCACAGAAGTAAATATCCCGAATAGTGTCACAGCTATCGGACACAATGCATTCTCGGACTGCAGAGGCCTTACAGCCATGACTATCCCCAACAGTGTGACAATTATTGAAAGCTACGCGTTCCATGGTTGCACTGCGTTAAAGACAGTTGTCAATTTCTCTAACCTGTCATTCACCAAAGGTTATCCGAACAATGGCTATATTGCATATTACGCAAAGAAGGTTGTCAATGTACCTGGTGGTGAGTTTGTGGGCGATTGCGTGTTCGGTGAGCTTGATGGCGTAAAAACCTTGTGCCTGTATCTGGGAAATGCACGTGAACTGACTTTGCCCGAGAGTTACAATAACGGGAGTTATGTGATTGCCGGCAATGCATTTTATGAATGCTCAAGCCTTGAAAGCATAATCATTCCCAACAGTGTGAGAGCAATTGGAAACTACGCGTTCTTTGGTTGCTCAGGCCTCACGGATATGAACATACCGGACGGTGTAACTACCATTGGAATCTTCGCGTTCGGTTACTGCTCGAGCATTTCAGAGATGACTGTTTCCAAAAGCGTGACAACTATTGGAGAAGCCGCGTTCTATGAATGCACAAGCCTTGAAAAAATTGTCGTAGACAGTGACAATACTGTATTTGACAGCAGAGACAATTGCAACGCAATCATTGAAACAGCAAGCAACACCTTGATTTTCGGTTGCATGAACACGATAATCCCCAACAGTGTAACAGCAATCGGACGCGAAGCTTTCTACGGCTGCTCAAGCCTTACAGACATATCCATCCCTAACTGCGTTACAACAATTGGATTTTGGGCGTTCCGCGGTTGCTCAAGCCTTGAAAAAATAACCATTCCCAACAGCGTGGCTACAATTGGAAACTACGCGTTCTGTGATTGTTCAAGCCTCACGAATGCAACTATAGGTAACAGTGTGACAGCGATTGGAGACTACGCTTTAGCATATTGCAACAGCCTCAAAAGCGTGACATCGCATATTCCAGCCGAAAATCTGTTTGCAATAAAAGACAATGTCTTTTACAATGTTGACAAGCATACTTGCATTCTCTATGTACCCAAAGGCGCCAGGAATGTATATGAATCAACAAGTGGTTGGAATTATTTTTTGAACGTGATAGACCCCGAAGAGCCAACGGCAATCTGTGAGATACCATATGAAACGCGAGGTACTGGAACAGGAACAGTCTATGACCTTAACGGCCGCGCGGTCGAGAACCCTACAAACGGCATCCATATCATAAATGGCAAGAAGGTGATGGTAAAGTAAGCATACTTGCCCGCACATGCAAAATAAGCAAAAATTTTTTGCTTATTTTGCAAATCAAAGATAATATATTGACTATAAATGAATTGCGAGTGTATTTTAATTTCAAAACACACTCGCAATTGCTGTTTTTTAAATTAAAGTGCAGATTGAATATTTGGGTATCCCTTTAAATCACGCCAGATGCTCCCTGTTACTTGGTATGCAATTGGATTGATTTTGCCAGTTTATACAATTTGCAAAATAAAGGAATATTATATGCTTATATATTAGCATCTTGTTAAAATAAGATTTTTCATTTTGCTTATTTTTCAAATAATTGCATTTTAGAACAAAAAAACATATTTTTGCGTTATTAAAATGAGTTGTTTATGAAAGTTCGCGAACAGTTGAAAGAGCAAATTGTAAAAAGAATGTCAATGGATAATCCTTGGTGGATAACGAAAAACATCCCGGAGGATTATAAGTCAATGCCTCATCGTGCATATCTGAATGGATTTTATCCATTGGTCTCTGATACAGATATACGACGCGCTGTAATTCTTATGGGACCACGTCGTGTAGGAAAGACTGTAATGATTTTCCATACAATCGACCGACTTATTGCAGAAGGAATTGACCCGCGTAAAATCATCTATGTGTCAATAGATACTCCAATATACAACAACACCTCTTTAGAGGATCTGTTCTCATATGCGAAGTTTGCGTTGAAACAAGAAGAGTGTAAAGATGGTTTTTATGTATTTTTCGATGAAATACAATATTTAAAGAATTGGGAGGTGCATTTAAAATCCTTGGTAGACACATATCGTAATGTGAAATTCATTGCTTCGGGTTCCGCTGCCGCGGCATTGAAAATGAAAAGCAACGAAAGTGGTGCAGGACGTTTTACAGATTTCATGTTGCCGCCATTGACATTCTTCGAGTATGTGAATTTCCTCAATTTGGATTCAATGATAGTAAAGGGCAAGAATGGAATATCACCCTATGACTCTATAAATATCGATGAACTTAACCGACATTTTATAGACTATATTAACTTTGGCGGTTATCCCGAGGTTGTTTTTTCCGAAAAGATACGTTCTAATCCAGGACAATACATAAAGAATGACATTATAGACAAGGTTCTGTTACGTGATCTTCCCAGTTTGTATGGCATAACAGATATACAGGAGCTGAACAGATTGTTTGTACACATAGCTTTCCGCTCGGGCAACGAATTCTCTTATGAGACATTAACAAAGGAAGCTGGCATAAGAAAAGATATTCTGAAAAAATATCTTGAATATCTTGAGGCTGCATTCCTTATAAAGGTGGTCAATCGTATTGACCAAACAGCAAAGCGCCTGCAACGTGTCACATCATTCAAAATATATCTGACCAACCCCTCACTGCGTTGTGCATTGTTTTCTCCAGTAAATGGTGATGATGACTTTATTGGCAGCATGGTTGAAACTGCAATATTCTCACAATGGATTCAAGGAGGTAAAACAGATTTCTATTATGCAAATTGGACCAAAGGAAGAGATAAGGGCGAGGTGGATATTGTCTGGATTGATGATGCTACTCAAAAACCATATTCATTGACAGAAATAAAATGGAGTGATAGATTTGCCGAGAACCCAAGTGAACTAAAATCCTTATACCGCTTTTGTGAAAACAACAGAGGCAATATGAAAGTTGTGGTTACCACAAAGACAAAAACTTCAGTATGGAAAGATGATGATTATAATATTTTCTTTATCCCATCTTCTATATATGCATATTGGGTTTCGGACTATTTATACAAGAACAGGAAGGCCGAATTGCTTCAAATCGCCCCTGATGCAAAATAAGCAAAAAATTTTTGCTTATTTTGCAAAACCAAGATAACGTATTGACTACAAATAAATTGCGAGTGTGTTTTAATTTCAAAACACACTCGCAATTGCTGTTTTTTAAATTATCTGTAATTCTCCATCACCACCACTTCTCCCTTTTCAAGCGATGCGGGAACATCGATTATCCTTTGGTTACTGCTGCCGCGGAAGTGCAGTTGGTCGTCCATGAGAGCCTCAACGAAACGGCCGTCAACAAGCACATCAACCTGTTCAAGCAGTTCCCTCTGTGCCGGGTTCTCAATGAGCTGTTCAAAGAGATAGCCCGTATAGCACCAGATGTTCTTGCTGCTACGCTCCTTAATGGCGCGGGCAAGCTCCGCAAAGCCCTGGGGCTGGAACATGGGGTCGCCACCCGAGAAGGTAACGTCGGCAAAAGGGTCGGCAAGTATCACCTCAAGAATCTCCTCAACCTCAACTTCGCGACCGTTAGCGATATCCCACGACTGGGGGTTATGACACCCTGGGCAACGGTTCGGACAGCCTGCACAGTATATCGTAGTGCGGAAGCCCGGACCATCGACCGTAGTGTCCTCCACAATGTCGAGTATGGATATTCTTGCCATTCTATAACAGGGAATGTATAAACAGCATTTTATTCGTGTACCACGCGGTCGTTGAGCTCGGCAAGCTTTGCCTTGTTCCAACGGTCGGTAGTACCTACAAGGTAACCTGTAATGCGCTGCAGCTTGTCAAGGTTCTTGCTACCGCAGCTTGGGCAGGCCTCGAGGTCCTTGGTAGAGTTCTCGTGGCCGCAGTCGAGACAACGGTTGCGGTTGTGGTTTACCGAGCCATAACCGATGTTGTACTTGTCCATCATATCCACTACGCGCATGATAGCCTCGGGGTTGTGTGTTGCATCACCGTCAATCTCTACATAGAAGATGTGACCACCGCGTGTGAGGTCGTGGTATGGAGCCTCAATCTCGGCCTTGTGACGCGCGCTGCACTTGAAGTATACAGGTACGTGGTTACTGTTAGTATAGTATTCGCGGTCAGTAACACCCTCGATGACTCCGTAACGCTTACGGTCGCCGCGTGTGAAACGGCCCGAGAGCCCCTCGGCTGGAGTAGCAAGGATACTGTAGTTGTGCTGGTACTGCTCCGAGAAGTCATTTGCACGGTCACGCATGTAAGTGATGATGCGCAAGCCAAGCTCCTGAGCCTCTTCGCTCTCACCATGATGCTTGCCCACAAGTGCCACAAGACACTCGGCAAGACCGATGAAACCGATACCCAATGTACCCTGGTTGATTACAGCCGCGATTGTGTCGTTTGGCTTCAACTTCTCACTGCCGAGCCACAAAGATGACATGACGAGCGGGAACTGCTTTGCATAGGCGCTCTTTTGGAACTCCATACGCTCATGCAGCTGGCGTGCAGTAATCTCAAGCAGACCGTCAAGCTTGGCAAAGAACATGGCAATACGTTGCTCCCTGTCGCTTACCTCCATACACTCGATTGCAAGGCGAACAATGTTTATTGTAGAGAACGAGAGGTTTCCACGACCCACCGATGTCTTGGGACCGAAACGGTTCTCATATACACGGGTACGGCAACCCATTGTTGCAACCTCGTTGAGATAACGTTTGGGGTCGTCGGCTCTCCACTCCTCGCTCTGGTTGAAAGTGGCGTCGAGATTAAGGAAGTTAGGGAAGAAACGGTGTGCCGACACCTTGCATGCAAGCTGATAGAGGTCATGGTTACGGTCGGTAGGCAGGTAGCTCACGCCACGCTTCTTCTTCCATATCTGGATGGGGAAAATGGCTGTCTCGCCATTGCCCACACCACGATCGGTGCTCTTGAGAAGCTCACGGATGATGCAACGACCCTCGGCCGAAGTATCGGTACCATAGTTGATTGAGCTGAACACCACCTGGTTTCCGCCACGTGAGTGGATTGTATTCATGTTGTGGATGAATGCCTCCATAGCCTGGTGCACGCGCGCCACAGTCTTGTTTATCGCATGCTGAAGGATACGCTCGTCACCGCTGAGGAAGTCAAGAGGACGAATCTCGTAGTCATCGAACTCCTTATCGTACAGACGTGAATAGTCGACACCTGTCAGCTCTTCAACAGCCTTGATCTCCTCGACGAGGCTGGCACGTACGTATGGTGCAAGGTAGAAATCGAATGCTGGGATAGCCTGACCACCATGCATCTCATTCTGCGCAGTCTCCATTGAGATGCAAGCGATGATACTCGCGGTCTCAATGCGCTTTGCAGGGCGTGACTCGCCATGACCCGCGTTGAAGCCGTTGAGCAGGATGTTGTCGAGCGGATGCTGGCAACAGGTAAGACTCTTGGTAGGATAGTAATCCTTGTCATGGATATGCAGGTAGTTGTGGCGTACAGCCTCTACCACGTCCTCACTCAAGAGAAAATCGTCCACGAAGGGCTTTGTCGTCTCACTTGAGAACTTCATCATCATGCCGGCAGGAGTGTCGGCATTCATGTTGGCGTTCTCGCGTGTGACATCATTCGACTGGATGTTGATAATCTCCTGGAATATGTCACGGGTCTTCGCATTGCGGGCAATGCGGCGCTGGTTACGGTAAGCGATGTACTTCTGGGCAACATCCTTACGGCTACTCTTCATGAGCTCCAGCTCCACCATATCCTGGATTGCCTCGACACTCATCTGCGCATCTCCCTTGAAAGAGACACGGTCAGCAATCTGACGGATGAGCGACATGTCCTCACCCTTGTCTGTGTGCAGCATGGCCTTACGGATAGCCGTGATAATCTTTTCTTCATTGAAGCCGACAATACGTCCGTCGCGCTTCACAACTGTCTGAATCATATATATTTGAGATTTTTTATTTCCTCGTCGAAACCACAAGGGACATCACCACCGGACAGGACACGACAAACTCTTTCGTCACATTCCAAGGCAACCTCCACAAATCCTTGCGGTAAGCGCAAAGATAGTGATTAAATAGATATTTCCCACTCTCAATGATAAAAAAAGATATCAACAGCCATCACTTTTCAAGCAGCATATTACCGTCGTCCCGAATTGTTAAAAATATTAAAATCGGAGGCCGTTTAAAAAATTATTTACTACATTGCAAACAGAGTGACTGCACCCCGATTATTGACCCGTAAACAGTTGGAATATGGTTGTATGGATTGTAATAATAGGAGTTATGGTATTGGCTTTCCTGACAAAAGCCATAGTCAAGTTGCGCCGCCGCAAGGTTTCGCATAACTATCACCCCAACATCAACACCCGCAAGAAGAGGTTCAGGTTCGTCAACAGGTTCCGCCACCTCGAGGGCGTCGGGGATTGAGCCGTTCATGCAACCGTTTCCCAAACCGCACTTTGCTGAATGTACTATAAGGCCGATTTTACCCATAAACCGGCCATTATAATCATGTTCGGTTAAACTATGTTAAGGAACGTCATGCAGGCAGTTTAATTATATAAATTTGCAACGTCAATTCGCGGATTGACATATTCAGGACCGAATAATTTTAATTTACATAAGACAGGAACTATGATCAAGAGCAGAATATGCGAGATTCTTGGGATTGAGTATCCCATTATCCAGGGAGGTATGGCCTGGGTAGCCGACGCGGAGCTTGCCGCGGCTGTTTCCAACGCAGGCGGACTCGGCCTCATCTCGGCCATCAACGCCGGAACAGAGGCCGTAAGGGACGAGATACGCAAGTGCAAGACACTTACCGACAAGCCATTCGGCGTGAACATCA
Organism: Bacteroidaceae bacterium; assembly: GCA_017555865.1. GTDB lineage: Bacteria > Bacteroidota > Bacteroidia > Bacteroidales > Bacteroidaceae > HGM04593. The sequence goes on along the minus strand of JAFZFM010000249.1, from coordinate 3,306 downwards.
TGCTGCAGGCACCCAATGCCGAGGAGATTGCACACATGGTAGTTGAGGAGGGCGTGAAGATATTGACAACAGGCGCCGGCTCACCGGCTAAGTACATGCCAATGTGGAAGGAGAACGGCATCAAGATAATCCCAGTGATTGCATCAGTGGCACACGCCATCAAGATGCAGGCCGCAGGTGCCGATGCCATCGTTGCCGAGGGCGCCGAGGCCGGAGGACACGTGGGCGAGCTGCACACAATGCCACTCATACCACAGATTGTTGACGCGGTGTCTATACCCGTAGTCGCAGCCGGTGGCATATGCGACGGCCGTGGAGCCGCAGCCGCATTCATGCTCGGTGCCGACGCCGTACAGGTGGGCACACGTTTCATCGCGGCAACCGAGTGTACTGCACACGCCACATACAAGGAGAAGCTCATCAAGGCTACCGACATCTCAACAATCGTGACAGGCAAGTCATTGGGACACCCTGTGCGCTCACTCAAGACACCGTTCTCAAGAAACTTCGCCAAGATGGAGAATGACCCCAACATCACACCCGAGGAGATACTTGCATTCGGTGGCGGAGCACTGCGCAAGGCTGTTAAGGAGGGCGATGCCAACGGCAGTTACATGGCAGGCGAGAGTGCCGGTATGGTAAAGAACATCGAGCCTGCAGCGGACATTGTAAAGGACATCATCCTCGGCGCCAAGAAGGTCATCAAGGAGACAGCCGGCAGACTGTGCTGAACATAGCAAGACAAAAGTTACAATAACGATAAAGAGAGCGATTTTGAAGTCGCTCTCTTTATCGTTATATCATCCTTGGAATCAGTTCCAAAGATTTCCCCAATCGCCACGGTTACCGGCAGAAGGATTAGGGGTGTTGCTACCCGCACTACCATTGCCTACACCTGCACCAGTAGTCTCTCCAGAAACAGCAGTCATTACCGGCTCAGCCATCATTTCTACATTTACTGCCTTTGGAGTTACATAAATCTTTTTCATAGTCTTAATCATTATTTATTAATGAATACCTTCTTACCATCTACAATATAAATGCCCTTTGCTGGGTTCTCGACCACACGACCCTGAAGGTCATATACAGTCTCCACATCCGCAACCTCACCTTCCACCTCATCAATGTCCGTTGTCTCACCATCATCGAATCTCAAGCTCACTGACTTTGAAGCGCTTGAAGGGAACAACGCTGCCGGCAACTGCAGATAAGCCTTGTGGGCCGGCAAAGAAGTATTGTCCTCAAAACGATAGAACATAGGTGTTTCATCACCAGACAGGATTGTGTACTTGAAGTTCGCATAAGCACCGTCTTCGGTTGTGCTGTTGACTGTAATTTCATTAACAGTACCTACAAGCATATTGAGCGTATAGTCATTTGATTGCTTGATTACAGGAACCGTATACTCACCTGGCTCACCCTTAATGAACAGACCCGTGCCCTCCTTTGCTGTATTAAGACGGACCAATGTAACAACCTGTGTAGCGGTGTTGTAACCGGTTGCAGCGTATGCCTTGAGTCCAACAACATTACTGAAGTCAAGAGGATACTCACAGCAATAGGTTGTACTGCCGTAGTCGCCAATGGTGATTGTAATGTTTTCAAATGGAAGCCACACATCCACATTTGTGAAATAGTTCCAACCTTGTTTTTGCGCGTAAGCCTCCTTTGCACCGAAAGGAACATAAAGAGTACAAGCCACATTGACCCCATTGAATACATTCGTAGGTATTTCAAACAAGTTATCGACAGGAATCAGTGACTTTACACTTGTAAGACCATCGCAGTCATAGAAAGCCTCTGATCCGATACTTGTAACACCTGCAGGGATTTCAATGCTTGTAAGGCCATCACAATCATAGAAAGCCTGGGCTCCAATACTTGTAACACGGCGTGGGATGTCAATGTCTGTAAGTTCTTGGCGACCACCGAATGCATAATTTCCAATGCTTGTAATACCGTCAGGGATTACCGTATTGTTACTGCCCACAACCAAAGCATTATCGGCACTCTTTATTATTGCATTACAGTCATTACGGCTGTCATAAACGGTATTTCCTTCAGCAACCACAATACTTCCAAGGCTACGGCAATTGTAGAATGTATTCTCTGTAATACTTGTAACGCTGCTTGGAATCACAACACCTTCAAGAGCGATGCAATTATTGAATGCATTTTCTCCAATTGTTGTCAAGTTATTAGAGAATTCAATCCTTGTAAGATTTGTACAATCAACGAATGCTCCATATCCAATACTTGTAACACTGTTGCTCATTGTTACACTGCGAAGACCATTGTAAAATTGGAAAGTATATTTTCCAAGTCCTGTAATACCATCCTGAATAACAACGTTTGCGACATTGTTATTCGTGTACCAGGGTGATTTGCCATAATCATAATCACAGGTTGAACCCACACCGAATATTGTCAATGTCTTGGTTTGGTCATCATACAACCAGTATGCATCGTCACCACACTGGCGAGCGTTTTCAGGCACATCTTTTACAATATTCGTAAAAACATTCCAGCCTGCTGTTGCGGCATACTTAGACTTTGCACCAATAGGAACATAAAGAGTACAAGTACTCATGTCGACATGCTCAAACACATTTGAACTTATCGTGAACAACTTTTCTGCAGGAACCTTGGAGTCTACACGAGTAAGACCTGTACAAACCTGGAATGCATATTCTCCTATACTAGTTACTGATGAGGGTATCTCTATTGCTGTAAGAGCCTCGCAACGCACGAATGCCTCAATACCCAAGGTTGTCACACCTTGTGGAATCACAACACTTGCAAGGCTGGTACAATCCTCGTATTTACAACCGGTTATTACTCAATATTTTGCGAGTAATAAGTCAGAAATATGGTCGTGACCTTTAAGGGTGCATTCTAAAAGGAGAAGATTTAACCTTTTTATTGTTTCTTAACACTCAAAGAACGGTGGTAGAGGGTGTTTTTCCTCTTTTCGGTGCTTTTTGATGGTTCGATGTTTTCATCTTTCCACATTGCTTGGCTCTTTCGCACAAACCACTGCAAAGGTACGACAATTTCCAATAAAGACAAAGGAGCAACAATCCAAATCTATTATTTTGGAGGGAGTGAAATCTGCCTGTTTGCCCAATTTCTCTCTGTCGAAAATAATAAGCCTCTGAAAGAAATAGAGCCGTGTGAATGATAGGTTATCAAGTTGGACCTATTATTTATGCTGTTCTTTAGTCTATTATTTCGTCAGTCGTTTATCTCCGTTGCCGGATGCAGATTCAAGCCAAGCCGATGAATAGGAAAAGGTTTTGGAGCTGT
>JAFZFM010000248.1 GCA_017555865.1 Bacteroidaceae bacterium | reverse complement strand
TTACATTGTCCTCAAGAAGTGCTTGTCTTTTTATGCCCTTTTTTGCCTGTTTTTCTCTTTTTCGCAGTTACATAGCCCGCTATGCGCCTTTGAAAAATAAAAAAACACTCTAAAAAAGTCCTATAAAAATTTCAAGGACATAAATTTAAACAACTTCTAAAATTCTATTCTAAATCCTTTCCGTTTAAGTTCTTCATACTTGTCTGAATTGAACTTATATAGCTTGGCTTCTTTTTTAGGAGTAGGCCAGATTGTTTCATCCAACTCTGTTAGTATTTCCAGATGCAACATCTTTTTGGCAAAGTTTCTACGGTCAAAGTTTATTCCCAATATGGCTTCATAAAGAGATTGAAGTTCCTTGATGGTAAACTTTTCTGGCAGAAGCTCAAATCCGATTGGTTGGAAGTGGATTTGTTCTCTCAATCTTTGGGTAGCCATACGGAGAATATAATCATGGTCAAAAGCCAATGGTGGTATTTCATCCAATGGAAACCAACGGGCATAAGCTGCATCATCACCACCTTTTACCTCTTGTATTCTAACTAAAGCATAATAAGCGATAGTTATCACTCTTTCGCGAGGGTCACGATTTGGATCACTGAAAGTATGAAGTTGTTGGATATAGGCATTTTCAAGTCCTGTTTCTTCTTTCAGTTCACGAAGTGCTCCTTCTTCGGCCGTTTCATCCATTTTCAAGAAGCCGCCTGGAAATGCCCAACGACCTTTGTAAGGTTCAATGCCTCTCTCAATGAGAAGCACCTGCAACCTTTCACCATGAAATCCGAATATCACACAATCTGTGGTTACGGCAGGGTGAGGATATTTGTAACAATATTGATTTGTCATTTATTAGTCATTTATCATGTGTAATATTTACACCACAAATATAAGGAACATATTTTTAATCCGCAAACATATAGTGTAATAATTACACAAGAATGTGTTTTTTCTTAATTACTCAATGAAAATAGGACAATGAAGATAGTTCTTGTTAATCTTCTAAATGAGTATTCTTTCTGGATATTTACCTAATAAGAACAAAGTTACAGGACAGAGCCAGATTTCTTCATTAAAGTTTCCGCTTGGGTCTCTATAGAATGCACCACCTGTAAGAGTTGAACTATTCTTGTACAATCTTGAACCGCAAAACCACTTGTCTTCCATTTCATTTGCTATCTTGATGGTCGCTACAAGTCTATCTTCACCTCTTGAATAGTAGTCAAGGAACTTGGAAGCACCACCAACCATTAGTGTATGTTCAAACAATTCTTTCGGGAAATTTGGAACTTCACAATACCAATTTCTACCTATTTTGATAAACGAAACATTATATATCCCGTTACAAACCATTCTTTGGTATGTGGCTTTTACAAGAACGGAAATGGCTCTCACATAAGCAAAACCTTTCTTGCATACGGACACACCTCTCCTGAAGTAAGTTTTTAAGTTACTCATAACAGATAAATTTTTAAAGATTAAATAATTGGATTGTTTTAGCGAAATCGATTTCGATGATGCAAAGCTATGCACAAAACTCCAGTTATCAAAACCAACTAAATATCAACATGTTACAAGTATTTGCATATTTCAAAAAAATATCTTATAGGAGATTTTTTAGCATACCGACAGATTACAAAACCGACAATGATTTAGTGATTTTGCGACGAAAAAGATTTCTCTTCAAAAAATGTCGCTGCCTCACAGTTCAGAAACTCAGATTATGTGAGATTTCACCGTTTTCCATATCAACCAATATCTAAAGACAGAGAGTTGCCCTTTTGGAGCAACTCTCTATTCTTAGACCTATATTCAATACCATCAAACTACAAACAGCATCATGGCAACTTCAACAGCCACATCAATGCAATGTTTTGTGACGGTACAGATTGGGGTTACCTTTATTTTGACTTCACGTATTCGACCTTGATTATTTTGCTTTGGGCATCCAAAGAGGCTTTGGCTGTGTAGCCGTCAACATCGGCAGTAACGACATCTGCAGCCGTAAAGAACTGACTTACGTAAATCTTCTTGCCCGATTTGTACTCCCTGCCGTCATACAGGACACGGCCTTTACCCTTGGCTCCCGTAATCTTCAATGTATACTCATAGGCCTGCTGCATATCGCCCTTTATGCTTACCTGGCTACCGCGCATATACTCGGCAGGGATTGTGTATGTACCGTCTGCGGCAATCGCATTCTGTGGGACATTCACTAATATCCAGTTGGGGTTGCCGTTCTCGTCAAGTTGCTCTACAGCATTCACATTATAGCCATATTTGAGGTCGAAGCCGTTCTGAATGAAGCCTGGAGCTGGGATATCCTTAACTGTCAATGGCTGGGCATAATCGGTTACATAGCCCTGCAGCGCACGCTCGTCCGATGCCAGTACGATGTCACCATTGAGCTGTGATGCACTCACTGTCACCTTGTCGCCATGTACATCAAGCATCAGGTCAACATATCCGCCACCATCGGCAACGATGGTACTGCTTCCGGCTGGGTCAATGCAGTTCCAGTCAACCTTGTAACGCATACGGTAGAGACCGGCCGGGATATCTGCCGGAATTGTGAATGAAGGCATTGCACTGCCGATTGTATTACCGTTGCCGGTTGTAGTGCCGTCACTCCTGTACCAAGTGTCACCTATCTGCAATGCGTTGTAGCTGACAACCTCACTGCCTGCGGCCGGTGTGCCATCCTCGTTGACTGAGTATTCAAACTTACCGTTCTTGTTCCAGTCAACATATACATAAGCATTCATCCATGCGCCTGTGTAGTCGAATGTGGGCTGTACCTTGGTACCCGCCTTTGCCGAGAAGACGCTGACGGTAGTGTTGTCGGAATAGACCTTGCCCTTGACAGGCTTTGAAGTGTAGGTCATGCCAGATGATACAAGACCGACATTGTTGATGGAGCGCTCCTTGCGGGTGATTGTAGCATCCTTGTCATAGATAAGAGCGTACTTGTCTGTTGAGAAGCGCTTGTCGGGGTTGTTGTCAATGACAATCTCATCGAAATATGCCACCCAGTCGGCATTGTCGGCATGAGGCGAGCGCACATCGGGAACAATGACCAATGAGTAGATATCGATACCGCTGTTTGCGTTCTCTTCCTGTGAATAAGAGAAGCCCTTGAAACTGACCACAACATCCTGCCAGCCATCCTTGGGAGCTACGTTGGTGTTTGTAACAGCCCAGAACTGCTCCTCGTCACCGGCCTGCCAGTTCCAGCTATCCTCAATTCGCTTACCCAGGCCGATGACCATGAGACGGCTGTCGGCGGGTTTATCCTTAAGGTATGTCATAATGTGGATATACTGCAACTGCTTTGTCATACGGATTGGCTCCTTAAGGTTTATCCTTACACCGAAGGTATTACTGCCGAAACGGCTGCGCTGCAAGGCCACGACATTGGCAGTTGGGTTAGGAGCCACACCCATCACCTCGTCTACTTTGGTATCAGGGTTCGCTGTTACTGCAGCATTGCCGCTGAGGGCTCCTGTGCGGAACGGGCTCTTCTCCCATTTATCATAGACTGTTACGGATTCATAATCCTTGCTGTCGAATGTTATCGTTGTCTGCGCTGAAGATGCAAGGCCCAGGAACATCAACGCCGCCGAGAATAATATACTCTTTTTCATAAGTCTTCTGTTTTAATTATAGTGTCGATGTTACTTAATATACATTCAGGTTAGAGAGCAAAGGACAAGCGCGGCTATCAAGGATTGTTATGCGCAACTTCCTTGCATTGTAGCCGTTGTCATAGCTGTCATTTGTCTTTCCGTTCAAAGGAATGATGCGCTTGTAACCTACAGTTGTTGTCTGCATGGCAGGACAGAGTTCGGTCCACGACTCACCGTCGGCACTATACTCAATCTTGAAGTCCTTGATGCGCTGCCCC
>JAFZFM010000247.1 GCA_017555865.1 Bacteroidaceae bacterium | reverse complement strand
GCTGTTCTCTATAGGTAACAACAGTGATATTCCATAAAGGGCTATGAACAATGCCACATATTTGAATATCTCTTTTATGTCGTAGTTGATGGCATTGCGCTTCTGTCCCACAAAGTATGACAGCAGCATTGCCGTGAAGTATCCTGTGAACGAAGCCCATGCGCATGCCATATATCCGTATTTCGGCACAAAAAGAATGTTCACCACAAACAGCAAGGCGCAACCTATGAACGAGAATATTGCTCCCCAATATGTCTCATCGTTCAGTTTGTACCAGAACGACAGGTTGAAGTATATACCCATGAATATTTCTGCGGCCATTATTATAGGAACAACCTTAAGGCCATCCCAATAACTTGGGCTTATGATATGACGCAGTATATCCATATAGAACATTACTATAAGGAATGCAAGCAGAGCTATTACTATAAAGTATTTCATTGCCTTTGCATACAGTGTCTTGCTGTCCTTGTCCTTGCTGTTGCCGAATACAAAAGGCTCGTATGCATATCGGAAAGCTTGCATCAGCATGGCCATAATTGCCGCCACCTTTACCGAAGCTCCGTAAATGCTCAAATCAATGATACCCTGCTGTCCGGGAACAAGATATGTATAAATTATCTTGTCGGCATTGAGGTTGAGTATTCCTGCGATACCCAGCAGCAGCAGTGGCCATGAGTATTTAAGCATGTTCTTCAGTAATGCACCGTCGAATGTAAAGCGGAACATTTTAAGTTCCGGAATAAAGAACAGTGTTATGAACGATGTGCATACAAGGTTTATGAAGAACACATAGAACGCCTGGTTGTTAGGGTTGTATAAACCGCCCAGAAGTTCACTGTTTTTACTGTATAACCACGGAAGCAACAAAAATGCAATAAGGTTAAGTGCTATGTTCGTGAAAATATTGAGCAGTTTCAGAGATGCGAATTTCAGAGGACGGTTCTGCAGTCTCAACAATCCGAAAGGTATCGATTGCAAGGCATCCAAAGCAACAACAACAGCCATCATGCCTATGAATTCAGGGTTCATGCCATATCCGAGGGCATCGGCTATCGACGGTAGGAATATGAAAACAAGCAACAGGAACACTGCACATATAGCACCTATTACCTGCATCGACATCGAGAAAACTTTTCGTACTTCGTTCTTCTCTTTGCTTGCAAAACGGAAGAATGTAGTTTCAAAGCCGAATGTAAGCAATACAAGCAATATGGCTGTCCAGGCATAAATGTTGGTGACAACGCCATAGTTACCGCTCTCCACACTCATCTTTGCCGTATATAACGGCACAAGAAGGTAATTCAGAAAGCGGCCGATGATGCTGCTTAGACCATATATCGCTGTGTCTTTGGCAAGTGATTGCAGTTTTCCCATTATTTTTAAGTAATGATATAGATGTTAACCCCAATACTTTTTGTCATGTTGAGCGAAGTCGAATTTTTCAATTAAGCGAGTTAAAGCCAAACTTGTTTGAGCTTTTTAAACGAGCGTACGAAAAATCACAAATAGTAAACATCTCAAAAAATACTTTGCAGAGATCCTTCACTACGTTCAGGATGACATCAATCTTCATGTTTGATTAATGTCTATATTTTTTCTTTAAAAAAGTGTTCCCTGTTCACCGTTGTTGAAACGGTTGCGTCCCAAATGTTTGTATGCAAGGTCTGTTACTTCGCGTCCACGTGGTGTGCGCTTGATGAATCCCTCTTTGATAAGATAAGGCTCATAAACCTCCTCTATGGTTCCGGCATCTTCGCTCAGTGCAGTTGCTATTGTGCCAATACCCACAGGGCCACCTTTGAACTTGTCTATGATTGTGCATAGAATCTTGTTGTCAATTTCATCGAGTCCGTAGCGGTCGATGTTCAACGCTTCAAGAGCCATTTTGGCTATGGAATTGGTAATATGTCCGTTGCCCATAACTTGTGCAAAGTCACGTACACGTCTCAGCAAGGCGTTGGCAATACGTGGCGTACCACGGCTGCGGCGTGCAATTTCGTATGTGGCCTCTTCGTCGTACGACACTCCAAGGATTTCTGCCGAACGGCTTATGATGCCGGCAAGAGTCTTGCTGTCGTAGTATTCAAGGTGCATGTTAATTCCGAAACGTGCTCTCAATGGAGCTGTAAGCAATCCGCTTCGTGTTGTTGCGCCAATCAGCGTAAATGGGTTAAGGTCAATCTGTATTGAACGTGCTGAAGGACCTTTGTCTATGAGAATATCTATACGATAATCTTCCATAGCCGAATATAGATACTCCTCAACTATTGGCGACAAGCGGTGTATCTCGTCGATGAACAGCACGTCATTTGGTTCAAGCGATGTCAGAATACCCGCCAAGTCACCCGGTTTATCGAGTACAGGGCCCGAAGTCACTTTGAAACCAACACCAAGTTCGTTGGCAATGATGTTGCTGAGTGTTGTTTTACCAAGTCCCGGAGGGCCATGCAACAAAGTGTGGTCGAGTGATTCTCCGCGCATTCTTGCAGCTTGGACAAAAAT
>JAFZFM010000246.1 GCA_017555865.1 Bacteroidaceae bacterium | reverse complement strand
TGTATATGGCACACGTTATATGGCCGACTGTTACCGCTATGGCAGGGGTGTAGAGCGCGACAAACGGCTTGCCAAGGATTTGTATCGCGACGCTGCCGGTCTTGGTTGCAAAGAGTCGGAAAAAATATTGCAGGAGTGGTAGTTGGGATAAGGATAATAATGGTACAACTTGCCATAATAACAATATCCCTGTTTCTGACCATATTCTGCCGTTACGAAACCGGTAGTATGGAACTTACATGGTGGGAAGCATACCAGAGCCGTGTGCTGTATGTTGAGCTAGTATCCCTTTGTTACAGCAGATGTTCCATCCGCCATAGTTGAGTATCAGGATCTGTGACCCGAAAATATTATAGGGGATATTATTTAATACCTAACCCAACAACCTCGGATATTTATCCGAGAGAACGGACTATTTATTGCAACACCAAGCATGCTATTCCGCTATTACTAATAATAAAAGTTAAATGTTTGGCATTGGCCTGGATTTTATTTCGAAAGTATTAGTATTCTCTATTAAATCCACTTATATTTGAAGCATAGGACTGCTGTATTTATTTTAAAGAAATACAAAAAGTTACAATGATTGCCGACTGTCACTGACTATAGAATTACAGATTATATTTAAAGTCATGTACTATATGAAAAAAGTATCAATTTTTATTTTATTAGTTCTGCTTGCCGTTACGGCAATGGGAGAGAATGAAAGGTACAACGATTATTGCAGGGAACTTAAAGAGAAACTTGGCATAACACTAACAGCCCCGGAAAGTATTGTATCGTTTCAGGACGATGGTGTGATATTCCCATTTACCTTTGGCGAGGGGATTGTTTTTGCCGGCAGACCTATTGTCAGGCTATCGCATGATTGTTCACTAGTAATGGCAGACAGCTATTTCATGAGAAGACTCAACGTTGCAGATTATACATGGACTATAACATCGGGATGGATGCTTGATAATTGTGACATGCCGTTCTGCGAGCCTATGATAAGCAATACGGGTATAAGAAATGAGGATGGTTCATTACCTTTTACCAAGGAAGAGACTGAAGCATGGAGAGAGAAAATTGCCAAACAAAAAGCTATATATGAACGTTGCATTGAAAATGATGGATTGACAAGTAGGGTGAACTGCGACCGCATTTACATTGTAAGGATTCCAAACATGGAAAGGGTTACAACACAACTTGTCTCGTCTGAGGTCTCTCATAAAGAAAGAGAGGCCGAACTCAAGGCTAATGCCACAGAGTGCTATGGTGTGGAGTTCTATAATCAAGCTTCTCAAGCAACATTTGAAATGCTGTTCTTTATTAATGGCAACAATACCACTATTGACGAATGTGTGGCAAAGATTGCAGAATATATCAGGTATGAGTAATATTTGATATTCTGATAAAAAAGCTTGGTTGGTTATACCCAACCAAGCTTTTTTGCAAATTCCCAAATTACCATTCCGGCTGTGACCGAGACATTAAGTGAATGCTTTGTTCCGAACTGCGGAATCTCAATAGCCCCATCGGAGAGATTCACCACATCCTGCTGCACACCCTTAACCTCGTTGCCGAACACAACGGCATAGTGCTCGCCCTGCGCTGTAACAAAACTCTGCAGCTCAATGCTCCCCTGGCATTGCTCAATGGAATATACCTTATAACCCTTATCGCGCAAGGCCTGCACAGCCTCAATTGTAGAGTTGTAATATTGCCACTCCACAACATCCTCGGCACCAAGAGCAGTCTTGTGTATCTCGGCACTTGGAGGGGTTGCCGTTATTCCGCACAACATTATACATTCAACCCTGAATGCGTCGCTTGTGCGGAACACAGAGCCTACATTGTGAAGACTGCGGACATTATCGAGAACCACCACCAGGGGCAGTTTGTCGGCACTGCGGAAATCGTCTCCGCTAATGCGCCCCATCTCCGTTACAAGTTTTTTCCTGTTCATAGATATTTGCTCCATTCTATTTTTCGCATATCGCCCTCGCGCTCGTATACGGTGTTAAGCGCTAGCGCTGCTGCTACATTGTGCGATACGTGACCGTTCTTTGAGATCTTGAGATAATCCCAAAGCAGGTTGCGGTAATCGGGGTGAGCACACTTTTCAATAAGCAGTTTCGCGCGCTCGTCTGGACCCTTGCCGCGCAAATCGGCAACTCCCCACTCTGTTGCCACAACGCGCACATCGTGTTCGGTATGGTCGGCATGTGTTACCATGGGTACAATGGATGTTATTGCACCGCCCTTTTGGGTAGAGGGACACATGAATATGGAAACGTATGCATTGCGCGCAAAATCGCCCGAACCACCAATACCGTTCATAAGGCGTGTGCCGCCAATATGCGACGAGTTGACACAACCATACAGGTCAACAGCAATAGCCGTATTCATGGCAATGAGACCAAGACGACGAATAACCTCGGGATGGTTCGAAATCTCGGACGGACGCAGAATGAGCCTGTCGCGGAAGAAATCGAGGTTGTCATACACATATTGCAGACACTCCTGGCTAAGCGACAAAGAGCATGTGCTGCCGGTATTTACACGACCTGCCTCCATAAGTTCTATTACAGAGTCCTGCAACACCTCGGAGTAAAGGTCGAGCGGTGGCAGTTCGCTACAATTCTCGAGCGCCTTGAGCACAGCATTTGCAACATTTCCAATACCGCTCTGAATGGGCAAGCCTGTTGCAGGAATTGTTCCGCACCTTACATCGCTGAGTATGAATTCGGCAACATTCTCACCAATTTTGCGTGTCACAGGGTCGAGTTCCTTGAACACTACCTGCTCGTTGGGCATGCACACCTCTACAATACCCACCACCTTTTTAGGGTCGACCTGAACATAGGGTTTACCAATTCTGTCCGAGGCCTTGTAAATGGGAATCTCGGTGCGGTAGGGCGGGTCTTTGGGCTCATACACATCGTGCATGCCTATTGTGTGGTGATATGTGTTGCGTTCTATTATTATTCTGTCGGCAAGGTTGGCAACGGTCTGTCCTATACCGCCGGCTGTTGTAAGGTATACCTTTCCATCGGGGGTTATGTCTATTGCCTCAAGAATGGCAACATCGACCTTTCCCAGATAACCGTAACGCAAGTCCTGGGCCATAAGGGAGAGATGGAGATCGGCATATATAATCTCCTTGTTGTTGATGGCATCGCGCACTGTAGAATTCGATATGAACGGGGCTCTGAAGTTCAAAGCCTTGGCACGTGTGAGGACGCCATCGATTGAATCACCGGTAGAAGCACCTGTATATAGGTTTATCTTGAATGGTTTGCCTGCGGCGTGAGCCTCTTCGGCACGCTTGGCAACCTCGGGGAGCACAGTCTTGGGAGTTCCCGAAAGGGTAAAACCACTGATACCGACTCCGTCACCATTGTTAATGTACGACGCCGCTTCCTGCGCTGTAATGATACGATAATTCATATTTGTCTCTGTTTTTATATGTTTGTGTGGATTGGCCGCCTGCTGTAGCGGACAGCCTTTAATATTTACGGTTGAGAATCTCTGACAATACGAATGCACGCTTTACTTCGGACTTGCCTTTCAACTGCCATTTTCTGCCAGTATGTTCGGGCTCCTGTATTACCGGTGTGTTCACCGGCATCTGTCTTTCGTACGACGAAACTCGTTCTCCCTCGACCTTCACATGTGGCTCAGGAGACTTTCGTCTGTGATTTTTTTCTGTCGGCAACGGCCGTTGCGGCGGCACACTCCCGGGCTCCAATACCTCTATTTTTGGGAAAGCCTCACCCATTATGGGTTTACCCTCGACACCGGGATTCTTGGATGTTGCACTGCGCACCACAAGCAACACCGAATAGAAAATTGCCAGAAACACAAAAGTCAAAATTATCTCCATTTTCTCTTCGTTTTAAAGATAACTGCTGAAAATCTCGTCAAACATTTCGCCACGGGTTAGACGGCCATCCTTCAGGCACACCACATCAACCTCGCCCTTTACAGCCACTGCGCCATTGGCAAGGTTGTATATATCCTGCAGGAACACAAGCTTCGCACCCTTGCGCACCATATTAACACCAACAACAAACCTGTCGCCTCCACGTAGCGGACGCTTGTATTCAATGGTTATTTTTGACACCATGGGGTCAATGCCCTGCTCGTGCAACCTGGCGAAACTTACGCCTATGGACTCGAGGAACTCATGGCGCGCATGCTCAAGGTAGTGCTGGTAGTTGGCATTGTTCACCACGCCCTGAATGTCACATTCATAGTCGCGTACCTTCATTTCGATCGTATATCCATATTCTTTCAAAAACTCCATAATACTGCTGTTTAACGCGAATATACAAACAATAATATTATAAAAGCGGTTTTTAATAAAAATTAATTGCTGTTGAAGAAACAAAGGATTGAAAATCGAATAAATTGGTTAAATTTGCAGTTATCAAATGGAACCGAAAGAGATTCAATACATATACGCAGAACATCCGGGTATAAAGGCTCTGATGTCGCTGAGGGAAGAGGGTGGAAAAAAGAGTGCCGCCCTCGATGGTCTTATTGGCAGCAGCGCAGCCATGGTTTTTGCAGGGCTCAAACACAAAGCCCCCGAACAGACATTCATGGTGGTGATGGACAACGCCGAGGAGGCAGGATATTTCTATCATGACCTAATGCAGATTACCGCCGACAACAATGTCCTGTTTTTCCCCTCGTCGTTCCGCCGCGCAATGCGTTATGGACAGGAGGACGATGCCAACCGCATTCTCCGCACCGAGGTGATGAGCCGCCTGACAGGCCGCCGTCGCAAAGAGGGACTGATGATTGTCACCCACCCCGAGGCCTTAGCCGAAAAGGTTGCCTCGCAGACCGACCTTGAAGCAAGCACACTATCAATAGCCACCGGCGACAGGATAGAACGCAGCGAGGTTGAGAAAAGACTCTCGGCACTCAAGTTCAAAGAGGTGAGCTATGTGTATGAGCCGGGCGAGTTTGCTGTGAGGGGAAGCCTCATCGATATCTTCTCATTTTCATCGGAATACCCCTACCGAATAGACTTCTTTGGCGATGAGGTTGAGAGCATAAGAACCTTTGAGGTGGAATCGCAGCTTTCAAGGGAACGTGTGGAGGAGGCGACCATAGTTCCGAAAGTAACCGGTAAAGAGGCTGTGGCAATAACAGAGTTCCTGCCCAAGAACTGTATTCTTGTCACCAAGGACATAGAGTTCATCAAGGGGTGTATGGACAAGCTGCACCAGGACGGGTTCAGCCTGCAGGCAAAACTGTCGGAAAGCGAAATACCAGAAATGCCCGAACTCATGAGCGGCGAGGAGATGGCACAATTTGCAAAGAGTGTAAAGCACTGGCAACTACGCTCTCCCAAGAACAGTACCGGTACAAGAGTAAAGTTCGAGACAGCTATGCAGCCGCTGTTCCACAAGGATTTTGACCTTGTGAGCCAGAAGTTCAACGAGTACATATCAAACGGCTACAGACTGTTGCTGCTCACCGATGACCTGCAACAGGCAAAGCGACTCAAGAATATATTCGAAGACCGCGGTGATGAGATTCCCTTCACCCCGGTTGGACGCACAATACATGCAGGATTCTGCGACAACACGCTGAAGATCCTGTTTTTCACCGACCACCAGTTGTTTGGCCGTTTCCACAATTTCAGGCTACGCAGTGACCGCGCACGCAGCGGTAAGATAGCGCTGACATTGAAGGAGCTAAAGGAGTTCAGGACCGGCGACTACATAGTGCACATAGACCACGGAATAGGCAAGTTCGGCGGGTTGGTGCGCATTCCAAACGGAGGTGCCACACAAGAGGCCATTAAACTGATATACAAGAACGATGATGTTGTTTTTGTATCGATCCACAACCTGCACAAGATTTCGAAATACCAGGGCAAGGATGGCGACGCTCCGGCTGTGAACAAACTGGGCACAGGCGCATGGGAACGCATGAAGGAGCGTACGAAGAAGAAGATAAAGGACATTGCACGCGACCTCATAAAGCTATACTCACAACGCTACAAGGAGGAGGGATTTGCCTTCTCGCCCGACAGCTACCTGCAGAACGAACTGGAAGCCAGCTTCATATATGAAGACACTCCCGACCAGATGAAAGCCACCAACGAGGTGAAGAAGGACATGGAGCGTAAACGCCCTATGGACCGTCTTGTATGTGGCGATGTCGGATTCGGAAAGACCGAGGTTGCCATTCGCGCCGCATTCAAGGCTGCTACCGACGGAAAGCAGGTTGCAGTACTTGTACCTACCACAGTGCTTGCATACCAGCACTATCTCACATTCAAGGAGCGATTGAAAGAGTTCCCATGCAACGTGCAATACCTGAGCCGCGCCCGTGGAGCAGCCGCCACCAAACAGGTGATAGAGGGTATAAAGGATGGCAAGGTAGATATTGTAATAGGCACACACAAACTCACAAGCAAGGAGATAAAGTTCAAGGATTTAGGACTTCTCATAATTGACGAGGAGCAGAAGTTCGGTGTTGCCGTAAAGGAAAAACTGCGTCAGTTCAAGGTGAACGTAGACACACTCACCATGACTGCTACCCCGATACCGAGAACCCTGCAGTTCTCTATAATGGGAGCGCGCGACTTGTCCATGATACAGACACCGCCACCCAACCGCTACCCCATCCACACCGAGATACACAACTTCGATGCCGAGGTGATAAAGGAGGCAATAAATTTTGAATTGAGCCGCAACGGACAGGTGTTCTTCATAACCAACAGAATATCGGGTATGGAGGAACTCGCCCACATGATAAAGCGACATATCCCCGACGCACGTATATGCATAGGCCACGGACAGATGGAGCCTTCAGCGCTCGAAAAGACTCTGTTCGAGTTCATAAACCACGACCACGATGTACTTATCGCCACCTCGATTGTTGAGAACGGTATTGACATCCCGAACGTGAACACAATAATAATTAATCAGGCACAGAACTTTGGACTTAGCGACCTGCACCAGATGCGCGGTCGCGTGGGACGTGGCAAGCGCAAGGCTTTCTGCTACATGCTCACCCCACCGCGTGAGAGCCTGAGCACCGACGCGCGCCGACGACTGGAGGCTATAGAGAGTTTCAGCGAACTTGGCAGCGGCATGCAGATAGCCATGCAGGACCTTGACATTCGCGGCGCCGGCAACCTGCTGGGCGCAGAGCAGAGCGGTTTCATTGCCGACCTGGGCTACGAGACATATCAGAAACTGCTTGCCGAGGCCGTCAAGGAACTCAAGGACGAGGAGTTTGCAGGCATGTTGCCGCAGGACGATGACGAGCAGTCGGCTGCCGATACATACGTAAAGGAGTGCTTTATCGAAAGCGACCTGGAACTGCTGTTCCCGGCACTGTATGTACCCGACAGCAACGAAAGAATACTGTTGTACCGCGAACTCGATTCACTCACCGCAAGTAACGAGATTGAGGCGTTCCGCAGCAAAATGCAGGACCGTTTCGGTAAAATTCCCAAGGAGGGCGAGGAACTAATACGCATGGTAACACTGCGTCACAAGGCACAGAGCCTTGGCATTGAGAAGATATACCTCAAGGGCGGACGCATGAACCTGTTCCTTGTGGACAGCCGCAACGAACAGTATTACACAAGCGAGCTGTTTGGAGGAATAATGAGCTACATTCCAACGAGTGGTTTCAAATGCCGCGTGCGCGAAGGCGACGGCCGCTGTATCATCACTGTCGACAACGTAAAGAATGTGGAGACTGCACTGGCATTCATTGAGGAGGTCCAGCACCACTGCACACTGCAATAAGTTGCAAATGACAACTTTTTGGACTACTTTAGCACACAGCAAACAAAAACACAATAAACTATAATAGAGATGAAAAGAATTGTAAAAATCACCGGTTGCATTGCAGCAGCACTGTTGCTGTCTACCAATGCGACTGCACAGGAGAACAAGGGCGGCATAGACCAGCAAATGCTGAAGGAACTTGCCGAGAGCTACAAGCCCACAACTGCCGAGAAAGCTTTGCAGAATGTAATGCTTGCCAACTCAATAAAGGTACTGGCACTGAACCAGGAGAACCTGAACGAGATGGACACATACTTCAGCCACAGCGTACCATCAAAAGGTATTACCGACCAGAAATCATCGGGCCGTTGCTGGCTGTTCACCGGTATGAACGTACTGCGTGCAAAGATGATCGCAAATGAAGACCTGGGCGCTTTCGAGTTTTCTCAAGTATATAACTTCTTCTACGACCAGTTGGAGAAATCAAATCTTTTCCTTCAGGGTGTAATTGACACACGCAAGAAACCTTTTGACGACCGCACTGTAGAGTGGCTCTTCAAGAACCCGCTCAGCGACGGCGGTACATTTACCGGTGTTGCCGACCTTATTGCAAAATACGGTGTCGTTCCCAAGGGCGTAATGAAGGAGAGCTACACAAGTGACAACACTGCTGCATTCTCGGCACTGCTGAAGACAAAGTTGCGCGAATTCGGTCTGGAACTTAGAGAGGCACACAATCGTGGCAAGAAAGAGAAGGATATCCTGAAGTTGAAGAAAGAGCAGCTGAAGGTTGTATACAAGATGCTTGCACAGGTATATGGTGTTCCACCAACAGAGTTCACATGGGCACCCAAGGACGCCAACGGCATGTACCGCGAGGAGCCACAGACATATACACCACAGAGTTTCTACAAGAAATATCTCGACATTAACATGCAGGACGACTATGTGATGTTCATGAACGACCCCACACGTCCATACTGGAAGAGCTACGAGATTGAATATGACCGTCACCTTTACGACGGACATAACTGGCTATATATAAACCTGCCGCTTGACGAGATAAAGAAGATGGCCATTGCCTCTATCAAGGACAACACCATGATGTACTTCTCTTGCGACGTAGGCAAGTTCCTCGATTCAAAGCGTGGTACACTCGACATCAACAACTACTGCTATGACGAGATGTTCGGTGTAGAGTTCGGAATGGACAAGAGAGAGAGAGTAATGACATTTGACAGCGGCTCTTCACACGCAATGACTTTGAAGGCCGTTGACCTTGACGAGAACGGAAACGCCAAGAAATGGCAGGTTGAGAACAGCTGGGGAGCAAGTTCCGGTTTCCACGGCACACTCATAATGACCGACGAGTGGTTCAACGAATATATGTTCCGCCTTGTGGTAGACAAGAAGTATATCCCCGAGAACATTCTCGAAGTTCTCAAGGAGAAGCCCACAATGCTGCCGGCATGGGACCCAATGTTCACAGCCGAGGAATAAACCCCAACAATAAAAGCTGCACGCGTGCAGCTTTTATTGTTAAAAACGATAGCTCCTTTCGCTATTAACTATAAATCAAGAAACCATTACTACAAAAAAGGGGGTACTTTTGCAGCCGGAAAAAAAATTCACCTATCATGACACACAACTATAGTTTCAAGAGTATGGTCAAAAAGTATGTGAACAGCAGTGCTGTTCTCATTGTTTGTACCGTACTTGCACTTGTCCTTGCAAACTCACAGCTGAAGGAGACATTCCTTGATTTCTGGAACAAGGAAGTAAGCCTTTCTATCGGTGGGTTCAACCTGTTCAGCCACAACGGACACAACATGACACTCATACAGGTCATCAATGACTTCCTTATGGCAATATTCTTTCTCTCGGTGGGTCTTGAAATCAAGAGAGAGATTCTTGTCGGCGAACTGTCATCGATGAAGAAAGCCATGCTTCCAATAATTGGAGCATGTGGAGGTATGCTCATACCGGTGCTCTTCTTCTGGCTCACATGCCCGAACGACCCTGATATGATGCGAGGCGTGGCTATTCCAATGGCCACCGACATTGCTTTCTCGCTTGGTGTACTCTCAATCTTTGACAAAAGGGTTCCCATTGGCCTGAAGATATTCCTTGCCGCACTTGCCGTAGCCGATGACCTTGGTGGTATAATTGTGATTGCTGTATTCTACTCATCGACAATTAACCTGACCTATATGCTGCTTGCAGCTGTATGTGTTGCAATACTTATCCTTGGAAACAGGAGAAAAATAATGATGAAGAACTTCTACCTTGTGACAGGACTTGTCCTATGGTATATGATGCTGAACTCGGGCATACATGCAACCATCGCCGGAGTAATTGTAGCATTCTGCGTACCCGGTTCACTGCGCAAGGGAGCAACACGCTACATACAGCGCATTAAAGAGAATATAAGCTGTTTTGACGAGGTACACACTGTGGGCAAGCACCACACTGCAATACTCACTCACGAGGAGATACATAAGCTCAAGAGTATTGAATCGGCAGCCGATAAACTCATCAGCCCGTTGCAGGAGTTCGAAGATAGCCTTCACAACATCATTGGCTATTTCATCATTCCGCTCTTTGCCTTTGCCAATGTAGGTATTGATCTCTCGACAATGAGTGCCGGCAGCCTTGTAGGCGGAATAGGCCTTTCAGTAATCATAGGCCTTGTTGCCGGAAAGTTCATTGGCGTATTCACATTCTCATGGATAGCCATAAAACTTGGCCTTGTACAGTTGCCACAGGGTTCGAACTGGAGTTCATTCGCGTCGGTATGCATGCTTTGCGGTATAGGACTCACTGTATCGATTTTCATTGCCGACCTTTCATACGCTTCACTTGGTGACGGAACGACACTGCTGTCGGAGGCCAAGCTCGGCATTCTGTGCGGCTCAATGCTGTCGGCAATAGCCGGTTGCCTTCTACTTAACCGCTACCTGCCAAAAGAGGTCTGAATGTGTAGATATTAGAATAACAGATGGCTGCTTTTTTCAAGCAGCCATCTGTTATTCTAATATCCATAGCTTTCTTCATTTGCCAGTCGCCAAGTACACAGAAATGCGGCGCGCGTGATATCGACAAGCTTTTCATAATCAATCTTGTCGGCACTGTCCGACGGACGGTGATAATCGGGATGTCCTTCGGTGTGATACCACACGATTGGAATATCTCTTTTGGCAAATGGTGCATTGTCACTTCCGCTCACAGGCTTGTCCCACGCCTTGTAATTGGGAAGAAAAGAGAAACCGTACAACTCCATATCCTCCTTCAGCCATTCACCGAAAGCCGGACACGACTCCGTATAGAAGTAGGTCATATGCTTGGGATTATCAACGGGTCCACGACCAATCATATCGAAGTTCATATACGCCTTTATCTGTGACAGGAAAGGACATTTTCCAACAAACTCCTTTGAGCCTAACAACCCCTTCTCCTCACCGTCCCAAAAGGCAAAGATAATACCGCGCTCGGGTAGCACATCCATAACCTTTACAGCCCTTGCTATCTGCAGCACTGCAGAGACGCCGGAGGCATTGTCATCGGCACCGTTGAAACAACTGTCACCAACTATTGCAGAGTCAATTCCCACATGATCGTAATGGGCACCCACTACAACCCACTCATCGCTTCTGCCGGGTATTGCAGCAATTATATTGTTCATTCGGCAGCTGTCGACAACAAACGGTTGCAGATACCCTTCCTTATCAAGTGGAGCAACGTTCCACTCCTTGAGAAGGGATACAATATATTCTGCAGCCATGCGGCTGCCCTTTTTACCGGCTTCGCGTCCTTGAAGGGAATCATGAGCCAAAGTCTCAACAAAAACCCGAGCGTCGGATGATAGAATAGACTCATAGCCACACTCTATATGTTCTTGAGAAAACAAGCACAAAGGGAACAATAAAAAAGTGGTTACTGTATATATTAGACGTGACATATCTTTGGCTTTTGGAATATAATTGGATATAAAGAGCCTTACCACATACCGTATGTAACTTTTACAGTCTTTCCCTCACGAGGAATCTCGACTTCAATATAATCGTCGTATTTGGGGTCTTCACCCTCTGGCGCAGGATATCCGTTACCCCATGAACGGTGGAACCACCATGATGCACCGTTATTTATCGTACTCCAATATTGGGAGTCGGAAACCACCATGCTGTCCAGAGAGGCATAGAAAGCTTCTGCTGGTTGCTCTTTGAACTCGATTATCATTATTGACTCACTGTCACCCATCCAGTTCCTCCACACAAGAGAATCTGATATCACTGTATACTCGGGCAGTTCAACGCCCGTAATACGAGAAAGACGTTCAACATTAGCATACGGTGGTTCGTAGGCGCTCTTGTCATTGCACGATGTAATACAGATTACGGACATAACAACCGCAAACAGACATTTAAAGATTCTTTTCATTGTACTGCAATATTTTATTTGACATTTTTTCAAATAAACGGAAGAAAATGATGTTTATTGCATAAAGAAGGACAAAAGGGACAGGACTTTCATTATCAATTTTCATAGCCTACCTTTCATACGCTTCACTTGGTAGCGGAACGACACTTGACATAAACCCCGAAAGTTTTTTGTCTAACTTTCGGGGTTTTGTTATGAAATTTTGTTATGGGGTTGCAATCTATATTGTTCCGGTCCAGTTTTACTTGACCACAACCTTCTTACCACCAACAATATAAATACCGGAGCCAGTTACACTCTTCACACGGCGACCGGTGAGGTCACATACCTCTTTACTCTCCACTCCTAGCTCTTTCATCTCTTCAATTCCAGTTGTATCATCATCGGTTGCAACACCTAAAGCAAAAATCAGCTCACCATTCTCATAGTTTACACACTCTGCGCCGGTTGCAACAAACACAGGCTCACCCTTCACTAGGATTTCAAATGAACATCCAGAACTATAATTTCCTTTGTTCCAATAAAAAGCATATTCAGCGGCAGCATCATAGGAGAAGAAAGCAGCAGAATATTTACCAAACGTACATGTTGCAGTTCCCATCTCCTCTCCATCTTTCTTTACCACAATAGCATTGTGACCCCAACCTTCACTAGAATAAGAATGCAACTTGACTATAATCTGTGACATACAGTCCACCCATATCGCTGTTACTTCCGTATCAGCAGATACATAAATAACATCACCGGGCTGAAACTCAGCTTCACCAACCAACCAGGCCTTGAAGACAGTGTTCTCGGGAGCGGTGAAAGTACATTCGGGAAGAGTAAAACAGCCTGTAGGGGATGTAATATTTACCGGTTCCATAGTCTCTTCCATATCATTATTTGCATTGAAAGTCAATGTAAAATTCGCACCACCGTTCTTGCCGATAGTAAACTTTTCATAGTTTGTAAGTTCTGTTACCACATTTTCCTGTTCATCATATAAACCATATCCTTCAGGCAACTTTATGTCCATTTCGCTTGAATTATAACTCGTTAAGCTTATTCCAACTGGACTTTTGTGAGCAGAAAGGTCTAAATCACCATTAATCATAATATTAGCTTCTGTTCCACCATAGAATGTACCACCGGATATGACACAACTTGCTTGTGGTGACGATATAGTTACAGCATAATAAGTATTATTTGCATGGAAGACACCACCAGATATTACAACTCTACCATAATCGTTAGTGACGGTAGTAGAATTAAATTTGCTGACTTTGAAATTACCATCATTAATGAAAAGTTCTCCTGCAAAGACATGTACCGCAGAACCGTCAACTGTCTCATACGACCCACCGTCTATAGTAAGTGTACCATTATCAATTCTTACTGCAGAAAAACCTATTCCTTCTACTTCAGCAGTACTGACAATTATACCTGTCTTCTCCACAGAGCTATCAGTCATAATAACTTGACCTCCTATTATAGTAAGTGCAGTGCCAGAACTGCAGGACCAAGTATATCCATTAAGGTCAAGGGTTAATGTTCCGCTGCGTATCTTGTGAGTTTCTTCAGAAACTATATCGTTTTGAAGTTGTATGTAGAAAACATCCCTCGAGCTATAAGCTGCATTTAAAGCTGTTTCCAGCGTACCGCTCTCAGTCATATTATCCTTTGATGCGCCACATCTGGCCTCAATAACTTGTTCTTCCTGTGCCAAGGCTCCTATTGGTAACACAATTGCCATTAAGGTAAACAATAAAGTTTGTAAAGT
>JAFZFM010000245.1 GCA_017555865.1 Bacteroidaceae bacterium | reverse complement strand
GCTTCAACTGATACAATACAACTGCAAGATTGTAACGAGTCTCATCATCGGCCGGATTATTGCGCAACGCCTCCTTGTATTCCTCGGCTGCTTTTTCCAACGAATCGCACAAGTGGTATATAAGTGCATTGTTATGTCTGGTAGCGGCAATATCCAACTTATCCTCCTCGGCAGCGACGGCTGTAATGAATTGGGACTGAGCATCCCTATATACACCTGCTACAATCTCCGGTTCAGCGACATTGTCCTTTATATCCTTATAATTCTTCATCAACAGATTTGTTGCACTGTTATAGTTCACAAGACTGCCGAAAGGTTCCATGTCAAGCGCTCTGCGATATGGTTCAATAGCCTTATCGTACAGGCTGTCCTTGTGTAAGCTGTTGGCACTCTTTATGTGTTCACGCATACTTTTCAGCAACGGGGAGCCATTGGTAAACAGTTCTACCGCCGAGTATATCGCAAATAAAAGCGCAATGGCAAACAGTGATATATATACTATATATTTGTGTTTTGATCTCTTCATACCTTCAAAAATTAAGGCTTATTCTGTTTATTTCACTTTACCCGACTTTAACCTTGATATAGAATCGAAGACAACACCTGTTATTGTCTCTGCAAGCAGTACAAAAAGCAACATTAGTGCAATGACCATAAACTGTTCCTTATACTTTGTATATACAGCAGTCTTCACCTCATCCTGCTGCAGCTTCTCAAGTTCGTTATCTATTATATCAAGTGCATTATTTGAGTTGTCAACTCTTATGTATGTACCTTTTCCAGCCTCTGCAATACCGCGCGCCATCTCCTCGTTGAGTTTTGAGAGAACCTGATAACCGTCGGCATCCCTCATATACTCCTCCTTGCCACCAACCGGTATTCGTCCACCCTTGTCGGTACCAATACCAAGAACAAAGACATTCATTCCTTTTTCGGCTGCACGCATGGCAGCCTCCTCAGCTCCACCCTCGTGATTCTCGCCGTCAGTAATGAGCACAATGGCCTTACCAATCTTTTCATTAGGCGTAAAACTCTTGGCTGCAAGGTCTATGGCTGCACCGATATCCGTTCCCTGGAACTCTATGAGCGACGGATCGATACTTTCAAGAAACATTCCTGCAGATATGAAATCGTCCGTTATTGGCAGTTGTACGAACGCGTCGCCGGCAAACACCACAAGGGCAACCTTGTTCTCCTTAGACTTGTTCATGATGCGCGATATAAGTCTCTTTGCCTTTTCAAGCCTATTGGGTTTTATATCATCGGCGAGCATTGAGTTTGATATGTCGAGCGCAACAACAACCTCTACACCACGTGTCGTAACGGTCTCTTTGTTTGACCCGAATTGGGGACGTGCAAGCAACAGTGCAGTAAGCGCCACTGCCACAAACTGTAACCAGAATGAAATTCTGGCACGCATAGTCGCTTTTGATGGCAGCAATGCCTTCAAAAGCTGTATGTCGCCATAGCTTTCAAGATTTTTTCTACGACGGTAGTTCGAGTAGAAAAAAAGCAGCATAAGTGCCGGAAGCAACAGCAGCAGATACAGATATTCAGGGTTAGCGAATCTCATCTCACAATTTTTTTTAAGGTAATTTTCTTAAAATGGTGTTGCGCAGCAATATCTCGAGCAACAGAGATACCATTGCTATGAGCGCAAAAATGTAATACAACTCTTCGTAGGCACTGAACTGCCTTGCATGCAGCTTTGTGCGTTCAAGTTTGTCAATGTCGGCATATATGCCTGCAAGTTCCTCTTTACTTGTTGCACGGTAATACTTGCCGTTTGTAATCTCGGCAATATTCCGGAGAGTAGTCTCATCAATTTCAACAGGTACGTTTATTACCTCACCTCCATAGGGATATGGTGCTGTAGGATTGTTTGTACCCACACCAATTGCATAGACCCTTACTCCATACTCCTTGGCAATTTCAGCAGCAGCCTCTGGCGATATCTCACCACTGTTATTGGAGCCGTCGGTAAGCAATATAATTACCTTGGAAACAGCCTTGCTGTCTTTTAGACGCGAAACACCGTTGGCAATACCCATACCAATGGCTGTACCATCTTCTATTATACCCTTGAGTGCAATTTCGCACTGCACGGCATTGAGCATATTCAGCACAGCAGCATGGTCTATCGTAAGCGGACATTGCGTAAAGCTCTCACCGGCAAAGATAGTAAGACCTATATTGTCGTTCTTGCGACTGTTTACAAAGTTTGCTGCAACCTCTTTTGCAGCCTCAATGCGGTTAGGGCTCAAATCCATTGCAAGCATACTGGTAGAAACATCGGTGGCAAGCATGATATCTATACCCTCAATGTCACTCTCTTCCCAACTGTCCGATGTCTGCGGACGGGCAAGAACAATTATCACCATTGATAGCGTTACTATGCGCAAAGCAAACGGGAGATGTACAAGCGATGTCCTCAGTGTCCTTACGCGTTTTGCAAAAGGAAGCAGTGAAGAGACCTTCATCGCAGAATCCATTCTCTTACCCTTTAGCAGATACCATACGACATATGCTATCAGCGGTATAAAGAGCAACAAATATGATATATTGGCAAAAAACATTTCAATAAACTTTAGCTGAACAGGTTATACAAATCGGATGTAAGCAGTGCTGCAACAGCAACCACAATAACCACAATAGCAATCACCGACACAATAAGTATACGTTTCTCGACAACAGAACGTTTGTTTACAACCCTTCTTTCGGTAGGCTGCAAATTCTCTTCACCCACATTCTTTGTCACATTCACATACTCTATTGCATTAGCCATGTTGCGGTCGTTCTCATTTGCCGGAGGAGTCATCTTGGCAAACTTCACAAGGTCGGCAACCTCAAGAATCTCCTTTACCTCTTCCAGATTACCATCGGTCTCTATTTTCCTCAGGCACTCCATAATTTCCCCGGTAGTCATTTCGGTTGCATTGAAACCATACCTGTCATGCATATATGTACGTAGAGTATCGGTAAGTTTGGTGTAGAACTCTTTAGACTTACCATCGAGACGCAATGTAGCATCGTTCTTTATCTCATCGATTTTACCCAACGCAACCACATGCGACGGTTCTTTGGGTTTAATCTTTACAATACGTATTATAGGCTTGTTCTTCACCAACCTGATTATGACCCAAGCAAGCACTACTAAAAAGAATATCAACAGATAGCCTAGATGAACCGAATCGCGATACTCCTCCCATGTAAGTTCCACCTCACGCACCCCTTTAGGGCCACATATATTCTGCAGGTTGGCAGTATCAATGGGCACTGTGTACACAGCAAGTGCAAGCGGATTCGACAGATATAAGCTGTCGTTCACAAAGACCTCAAACGGAGGTATTGTATACAGTGTGCTGTCGAACGATGTTATAAGATACTCATCGGTATATACATTCCTGAGTCCGCCGTTCAATGTACTCGTACTGCTTTTCTTCTCAAGAAGTTCTATTCCGGGAATAATCTCCTTTTCGTGTTGTGGCATTCTGACTCTGAAACCGGAATCGACGCTAAGTTCGAGCCTTATGGTTGCCTGCTCGCCAATCAACATCTGAAAAGTGTCTATTTCGGCATTAAGCACCACGTTCTGCGCCTTTGCGCCCAAAACAGCAAATGCAAAAACAAGAGAAATAAAATATATTATTCTTTTCATCACACAATCAAATTGTAAAAAACAGAATCAACAGCGTCTTGCAAACAGCGCAAGCAGTTTCTTCACATAATCCTGGTCGGTGCTTATAGAAACCGAATCGACACGGCTCTTTTTCAACACCTCGTCAAGCCTGCGACACTGGTTGTTCCACCAAATGCGTTGCTCTTCCTGCACACGGCGCGACGATGTATCAATATACATCTCCTCCCCGGTTTCGGCATCACGGAACTTCACAAGACCGATACTCGGCATACTTGCCAGACGACGATCATACACCTGAATTGCAACAACATCGTGCTTTCTGTTGGCAATAGTCATTGCGTTCATGTAATCGCCCTCGTCAATAAAGTCGCTTATCAGGAATGCTGTACAGCGTTTCTTAAGCGCATTGGTAAGGAACTCAAGTGGCACACGCACTTTTGTCCGATGTCCCTCGGGCTCAAAATTCAACAGTTCGCGAATGATATACAGAATATGCTTCTTGCCCTTTTGAGGCGGAATGAATTTCTCTACTCTGTCGGTAAAGAATATCACTCCAATCTTGTCATTGTTCTGTATTGCCGCAAAGGCTATGGTTGCCGCAATCTCGGTCACCATATCGCGCTTTGTCTGGTTCACAGTACCGAAATCGAGACTGGCCGAGAGGTCTATCATAAGCATTACAGTGAGTTCGCGGTCCTCCTCAAACACTTTGATATAAGGTTTGTTGAAACGTGCGGTCACGTTCCAGTCAATATCGCGCACATCATCGCCATACTGGTATTCACGCACCTCACTGAATGACATACCACGTCCTTTGAAGGCCGAATGATACTGGCCTGCAAAGATATTGTGGGACAAACCTCGTGTCTTTATCTCAATCTTGCGAACCTTTTTTATAAGCTCACTTGTCTCCATAATCAAGAATTAGGGAACCTCAACGCTGTTAAGAATCTGGCTTACGATTTCGTCGGATGTCATGTTGCTTGCCTCTGCCTCATAACTCAAGCCAATGCGGTGACGCAGTACATCGTGCGCAACGGCACGTACATCCTCGGGAACCACATATCCTCTGCGCTTGATGAATGCATAGGCACGTGCAGCAAGTGCCAGATTAATTGAAGCACGTGGAGAGGCTCCAAAGGAAATCATCTCCTTCATATTCTTCATGCCATACTTCTCGGGGAAACGTGTAGCAAATACAATATCGGCAATATACTGCTCAATCTTCTCGTCAATGTATACCTGACGAACAACCTTGCGAGCCTCGATAATCTCTGCTGGGGTAAGGATTGGTTTAACCTCAATGCTCTCGCCGGTAATGTTCTGGCGAATGATTCTCTTCTCCTCGGACAATTCGGGGTAACCGATGACAACCTTCAGCATAAAACGGTCAACCTGTGCCTCGGGTAATGGATAGGTACCCTCCTGCTCAATGGGGTTCTGTGTTGCAAGTACAAGGAATGGCTGTGGCATTTTGAATGTCTCCTTGCCTATTGTCACCTGGCGTTCCTGCATAGCTTCGAGCAATGCACTCTGCACTTTTGCCGGAGCACGGTTAATCTCATCGGCCAATACAAAGTTCGCAAACACGGGACCTTTCTTTATCTTGAAATCCTCACTCTTCTGACTATAGACCATTGTACCTACAACGTCGGCCGGTAAAAGGTCTGGTGTAAACTGAATACGGCTGAAATCAGCATCAATCAATTGCGACAATGTCTTGATGGCAAGTGTCTTTGCCAAACCGGGAAGACCCTCAAGGAGTATATGGCCATCGGCAAGCAATCCAATGAGCAATGACTCAACAAGATGTTTCTGTCCAACAATTACACGGTCCATTCCGGCCTGCAGATTGGTTACAAAACCGCTCTGTCTCTCAATCAGTTCGTTCAACTCACGAATGTCAATAATTCCACTCATAATTGTATTTTGTATCTTTTTGTTATTATTTAGGTCAAAATTACTGCTTTTTCACCAAGAGATGTGTTAATTTTCCAAAATATGATTTAAGCAATGTTGCTTTAAACATAGTTTAACTCAAACCATTAGTTTGCAGGGACAAGTTTAGGAATCAGCACCTCCATTCCCTTGCACAAATCGTTAGGCTTGGCAAGGTTATTATACTTGACAATGTAGGGCCACAACCTCTTGTCGCCATAATATTTCAATGAGATTCGGGTAAGTGTCTCATCGGCAACAACCTTGTGTCTTGCAAGTTCACCAACGCTTACATAATGTATTGTATCGGCAATGCTGACTGCAGAAAGTTGCAATGCCTCCAGTCCGCTTGTCTTGACAAACACATACTCCTCTTCACTCTCAACTGAAGCCTGTGTCTCTACAAGGCTTGTAATATTACTTTCTACTTCACCAACAAGTTCAACATCGGGTGTACTTGTAGCTATTGTAGCCTCACTTGTTGCATCTGTCTCATACTGCTGCTCTGTTACAGTCTCGTTTACCGTTTGCTGTACAGGTATTGTTGCTGGTTCTTCTACAGCAACAGATACTGTTGTATCAGTTCTGTCGCAGAGCACATAAGCGATTCCGCAAATTGCTATAATGAACAGCGTTGCAAACAATCCTTTGTAGCTCTTGTGTTTTTTGGGTGCGGCATTGTTCTTTGGCAAGCGGTTAGGGTGAGTCTTTTTGGGAACAGTCACCATAACTGGTGTCCTGCGTTCCTCAACAACTGCAGCCACAGGTTTCTGCAGTTCCTGTTCTATAACAGGTACACTTTCGGTATTTTTTTCAGCATGCTCAACAGCTTCATTGTTTTCGGCAACAGCCAGCGCTACCGACTCCTGTGTTTCGACCTCGTTCTCCTGTTCGGTAGCAGCCTCTTGTACAATTTCCTCTTCAACCACAGCTGAAAGGGTTTCAACCTTTCGTTTAGCCTCTGTTTTAACTGTAACTTCCTCCTCTGCTACCGGTTGCTCCTCCTCTATCTCATTATTAATATATATAGGAGCTGTATCTTGTGGCTCTTCGCATGGAATCTCCTCCTCTATTCCGGCAGTATCCACCACCTCACATGGAGTCTCCTCTACAATCTCTTCGGGGATAGACTCGAGAATTTCTGCAACTTCGCTAATTTTCACTTCCTCAACAGCCTCAGTTTCAACTGTTACAGACTCATTATCGCAGATATGTTCCGCAGCCGGTGTAACAACTGTATCACTCTCAACAGCCTCGATTTCTACCTCCTCGCTATCCTTTTCGCTTAAAGGTTCATCGGTATATGTTTCGTCGACCTCAACCGGTTCAAACATTGCAAAAGGCTGGTTGACAGCCTCCTTCAAAGCATCGGCAGGTACAAACGAGATTTTTCCATGACCTTTTATCTCAAATTTCTCACCGGTGTTTACATTCACACTACTACGGCTTGCAACATCGGTAATCTTGAATGTTCCAAGGTTGTTTATCTTTACAGAGCCATCATGCTCAAGACCTTCAATAATGAGATCAAAGAAATTCTTGGTCAACAGTTCGGCCTTTACCTGTGATATATTAGCCTCTTTTGCCAACAAGGCACTCAAATCGGAATGGTTCAATTTTGTATCCATGCTTTGTTGCTTTTATTTGAATTTATCCTTCAGTTTGTTGCTGGGACGGAACGATGCTACAATTTTAGGTGGTATCAGGAAGCGTTGACCGGTCTTTGGATTGACCGACAGTCTCTCCTTGCGCATTTTTGCCTCAAGCACTCCGAACCCCGATATATTAAGCTGTTCATTCTCCTTGAGTCGGGCGGTTATTACACCAATGAATTTCTCCACAGCTGCCGCAGCGTCAGCTGTAGAAATTCCACTCTTCTTCGCCAACTTTGTGATAAACTCCTTATTGTTCATTTTATTATTTTTGCCTCGTTGTTACTATTCTGTTCAGCGTTCAATCTCACCCATAAGATCAAACTCCGTAGCATCCACAATGCGCACATTGTAGAAATTGCCTATTTCAAGTTCGCCACATGACACGTTTACAAGAACTTCGGTATCCACATCGGGCGAATCGAACTCGGTTCTGCCCACATAGTAGTCACCCTCGATACGGTCTATGACAGTGCGGTACACCTTACCTACCTTTTCATAGTTCAATCTGGTTGATATACGCTGCTGTATCTCCATAAGCCTGTCAAGACGCTCGTTCTTTTTCTTTTTCGATACACTGTCGCGATAGTTTTCGGCAGCATAAGTGCCATCCTCCTCACTGTATGCAAACGCACCAAGTCGGTCGAATTTCGCCCACTTTACAAATTCCACAAGTTCTTCAAATTCCTTGTCGGTCTCACCAGGAAAACCTACCATCATGGTTGTGCGCAGACAAATTCCGGGAACCTCTTGTCTGAAACGCTCCACAAGGGCATAAGTATCCTCCTTGGTAACGTTACGCAACATCTTCTTCAGAATTTTTGTACTTACATGCTGCAACGCAATATCAAGATACTTGCATACATTCTTTCTCTCGCGCATAACACGCAACAAGTCATAGGGGAATTTCGACGGATATGCATAGTGCAGTCTTATCCACTCCACACCTTCGATATCCGATATTTTCTCTACAAGTTCTGCTATGCTCTGTTTCTTGTACAGGTCAACGCCATAAAATGTGAGTTCCTGGGCAATAATCTGGAACTCCTTTACACCCTGCGACACAAGGTAACGTACCTCGTTGAGAATATCCTCAATTGGACGCGATTTATGAGCACCTGTAATGATAGGGATAGCACAGTAGGCGCAGCGACGGCTACATCCCTCCGATATCTTTATATAGGCATAGTGCGCAGGTGTAGTGAGCACTCTCTCATGAGCGATATCCTCATTGTACTCGTGTTGCAACTCTGCAATCAGTTCTGTCCAGTTGAACTTTCCATAGAACTTATCCACCTGCGCAATCTCCTCGCGCAGCTCGTCAAGGTAGCGTTCGGACAGACAACCCATTACATAGAGTCTCTCTAGCTCACCTCTCTCTTTACGCTCACAGAACTCAAGAATCATGTTTATCGACTCCTGCTTTGCGTCGCCAATGAAACCACATGTGTTTATGACAGCAATTTCACCACACGGATTCTCGCTATCGTGCGTAACATCGTAGCCGCACTCCTGCAACTGACGCATGAGATGTTCCGAATCGACAAGATTCTTCGAACATCCCATGGTTATTATATCAATGCATTTCTTCTTCATCTTTTATCCGAACAATGAGTCAACGAACTCTTCACGGTTAAAAATCTGCAAGTGGTCGATACCCTCGCCCAAGCCAATGTACTTAACAGGAATCTTGAACTGGTCGCTGATACCAATTACCACACCACCCTTTGCTGTACCATCGAGCTTGGTTATGGCAAGTGCTGTCACCTCGGTAGCCTTAGTAAACTGCTTTGCCTGCTCAAAAGCATTCTGTCCGGTAGAACCGTCGAGAACAAGAAGTACCTCGTTTGGTGCTTCGGGAACAACCTTCTTCATCACATTCTTGATTTTTGTAAGCTCGTTCATCAAGCCCACCTTGTTGTGAAGACGTCCAGCTGTGTCAATAATCACAACATCGGCATTGTTTGCCACAGCCGATGACAATGTATCGAAGGCAACAGAGGCAGGATCGGCACCCATTCCCTGCTTGATGACAGGAACATCGGCACGGTGTCCCCACTCTACAAGCTGCTCAACAGCAGCAGCACGGAATGTATCGGCAGCACCAAGATAAACTCTCTTGCCGGCTCTCTTGAACTGGTTGGCAAGTTTACCAATGGTAGTTGTCTTTCCAACACCGTTCACGCCAACAACCATAATCACGTGTGGCTTGCCGGGTGTTGTAGGTATATCGAACGAGTCGCCATCGTGAGTATTGTTCTCCATGAGCAACTGTGCAATCTCGTCCTTGAGCAATTTGTTCAGTTCGTTTGTATTCATGAACTTGTCACGTGCAGCACGTTTCTGTACACGGTCAATAATCTTCAGTGTTGTCTCAACACCAACGTCCGAAGTCACAAGTACCTCCTCCAGGTTATCAAGCACCTCGTCATCAATCTCGCTCTTACCTGCAATAGCACGTGCAATCTTTCCAAAAATACCCTCTTTGGTCTTTGAAAGTCCTTTATCAAGAACCTCTTTCTTCTCTCTACTGAAAAAACTGAATATTCCCATATTCCAATATCTTTTTTTGTTATCTACTAAAGTTGCAAATGGTCAGTCAAAGTTCATCGTGAATTTAATCAAGTTTCAACACTGCAAGGAATGCCTTCTGCGGTACCTCAACATTACCAATCTGCTTCATGCGCTTCTTACCCTTCTTCTGTTTCTCGAGCAGCTTGCGTTTACGCGATACGTCACCACCATAACACTTCGCGGTCACATCCTTACGCACCTGCTTGATTGTCTCGCGGGCAATGATTTTTGTACCGATTGCAGCCTGAAGCGCAATATCAAACTGCTGGCGTGGGATAAGGTCACGCAATTTCTCACACATCTGGCGTCCCAGACCGTATGCATTGTCAACGTGTGTAAGGGTTGAAAGAGCATCGACAGGCTCACCGTTCAAAAGGATATCGAGTTTGATGAGTTTCGATGTTCTGAAACCTGCCGGATGATAGTCGAACGACGCATAACCCTTTGATATACTCTTGAGTTTGTCATAGAAATCAATCACAATTTCACCAAGCGGTAACAGGAACCGTATATCCACACGGTTACCGGTGATGAACTCCTGCTTCAACAGTTCGCCGCGTTTTGAAAGGCAGAGTGTCATGATGGGGCCGATATACTCGGCACGTGTAATGATACTTGCGTTTATGTATGGTTCTTCAATGTGATCTATAAGTGTCTGGTCGGGCATTCCTCCGGGGTTATGCACCTCTTTCGAGCCACCCTGCTTGTCATACACCATGTACGAAACGTTAGGCACAGTGGTAATTACACTCATGTCAAACTCGCGGTCAAGACGCTCCTGTACAATCTCCATGTGCAGCAGTCCAAGAAAACCGCAACGGAAACCGAAGCCAAGCGCAGCCGACGACTCAGGTGTGAATGTCAATGAAGCATCATTGAGCTGCAACTTCTCAAGTGAAGCACGTAAATCCTCATAATCCTCGGCATCGATAGGATATACACCGGCAAATACCATAGGCTTCACCTCCTCGAATCCCGAAATTGCCGCGCTGCATGGACGTGCAATATGTGTGATGGTATCACCCACCTTTACCTCGCGCGATGTCTTGATACCCGATATGATGTAACCTACATCACCGGTGCGCAACTCCTGGCGTGGAGATAAATCCATCTTCAACACACCAATCTCGTCGGCGTCATACTCCTTTCCGGTATTGAAGAACTTCACCTTGTCTCCCTTGCGAAGCACACCATTTGTAATCTTGAAATATGCGATGATACCACGGAACGAGTTGAAGACCGAGTCAAAGATAAGAGCCTGCAATGGAGCTTCCTCATCACCAACAGGTGCAGGAATGCGCTCAACAACGGCCTTTAGAATATCCTCGACACCCATACCGGTTTTTCCCGAAGCCTCTATAATGTCATCACGGTCACAGCCAATAAGGTCAACAATCTCATCCTTCACCTCCTCGGGCATGGCATTTATCATATCACATTTGTTGATTACCGGAATAATCTCCAGACCCTGGTCAACAGCCATATACAGGTTCGAGATTGTCTGAGCCTGTACACCCTGTGTTGCGTCAACAACAAGCAATGCACCCTCGCAAGCAGCAATTGAGCGCGATACCTCATACGAAAAGTCAACGTGTCCCGGAGTGTCAATCAGGTTAAGAATATATTTTTCGCCATTGTACATGTACTCCATCTGAATGGCATGACTCTTGATTGTGATACCACGCTCCTTCTCAAGATCCATATTGTCGAGCATCTGCCCTTCGGTAATATTTATGGTTTTGGTTGCCTCCAACAAGCGGTCGGCCAAAGTCGATTTACCATGGTCGATGTGAGCAATAATGCAAAAATTTCTAATTTTCTCCATATATATCAGTCTATTTTTATCTTCGTTACTATATGCCGAATCCATAATCCCGGCAATAATCTGCAAAGATACAAATAATTTTCTATATTAATAATATATTATTAAATAAGAAAACCGCCTAAACTGCGACAGATATGCTACAAAAGCAAAGAATTCCGTTACAAAATGTAACATAAACAAAAGAATTGCTACATTCCGCTTTGGAACGCCGCAAAACATATTGTAAAATATTATTACCACTACTTAATATACAACTCTATCCAATACACCCGTCAGGGCAGCTATTGCAATACCATAATTAGTTATTGGCACACCCTGTTCCACCGCCTGTGCAACACGCGCCATTACATGACGCCTTGTAAACATACATGCACCACAATGTATAACCAAATCATAACCGTCAAGGTTATCCGGAAAATCGTTACCGGACACCACATCAACACACACATCATCGCCAAACCTGCCACGCAGCATACTAGGCAATTTCACACGCCCTATATCCTCGTTCTGTGGTATATGACTGCACGCCTCGGCAATAAGCACACGACTACCCGGTGACAACTCAAGCAACCTTTTTGCCCCGTCAACAAAAACAGCAATATCACCCTTCATACGCGCCATGAGCACAGAAAAGGAGGTTAGCATAGTTCCTGCAGGAACAAGTTTCTCAACTGTTGCAAACACTTGCGAATCGGTTATTATAAGTTTCGGGGGTGCTACAATCGACTGCAAGAGCTGTTGCAGTTCCTCGGGCGCACAACAAAGCGGAATACAATGTTTGTCGAGTAGATTACGCAATGTCTGCACCTGCGGCATAATAAGCCTGCCTTTAGGCGCCGAAGCGTCCTGTGGCATTACAAGCACAACCATATCACTAGCTCCAACAAGAGAATGGGTAACATCATCAACAGCACTATCCTGTTTACAGCACTGCGCCAAACGCGCGAGCAATTCACCACTTCCCTCACCTGTAACAGCAGAAAAAGAGAGAATTTCAGTGTCAAATATTTTCTCAAGCGCCACCATTCGTTCAGCACTATTACCGGTGTCACATTTTCCCGCAACAACAACTACCGGCAGCTGCAACCGGCACATTCTATCATACCATTCTTTTTCAACAGCGCAGTCACATAGACCATCCCCAAGCAAAAGAATGGCCACATCGGCACGTTCAAGCACCTTACGTGTAGCAGCCACACGCAAAGTCCCGAGCACACCTTCATCGTCAAAGCCGGCAGTATCTGCAATCACCGCAGCCCCAACACCCGGCAGTTCAATATTCTTCCACACTGTATCGGTAGTAGTTCCCGCAACGTCGGACACTATTGAAACACTCTGCCCTGCAATACAGTTCACAAGCGAAGACTTACCAGCATTGCGCCTGCCAAATACGGCTATATGAAAACGGTTTGAACGAGCGATAGAGGTCATATTTCTTGACGTGTAATTTTCACAAAGAAAATAAAAAAAAAGATAACTTCAAAAACCGCCAAATGATATATTAGTTTTATACACGGCAACAAATGAACAAAAAAAAGATAACATTCAGTTTCATTATTTACAAACTTTAATCTATCTTCGCAACGTGTTCAGGTCCTGCCGAACACAAGACATTTTAATAAATTGCTCAATCGCCTCTGAATCACCACCTCGGATAATGAACGGGCAAAATATCACACGTGTTGAGAGTTTGCGCATAGGCGCAGGCTTTCTCATAATGTGTGATGGTTTGTGGTGAACCAGGAGGCGTATGACGAGAGTCTGCGCTTTTTTTACAATAAGGCACAGCATTTTACTACACCGCAAATGTTTAACAACAAGAAGCCTATAATTATGAAAAATGTCATACACAAAACCGTATCAATTCTATTAAGCATTTTAATTGTTTTCTTATATCTCTACAATAAAACTGACAAAACATACAAGAATGCAGCAGATAGCCAAAAGACAAAGGAAGTAAATACACGCCAAAATAATCGTTACTACACAAGTGAGGAAAACAAGGAATTTGTTGCAGGATTCAAAACCGGATTTATTGATGAATGCAAAATGCTGAACAAACAAGTTCCCATAAGAATTGACAACAATTTCATTCTAAAAAAAATCGACATTACCGACAAGGTCATTACATATTCATATCAATTCGAATTCGACAAATCAGAAATAAACGAATACGAATGGAAAGATTTTATAGAAAACTCAAAAGAGAATATAAAGACAAATCTTCTTTCAGAGACAAAAAAGATGTTGACAAATGCCAACATCTCACTTTCCAAAACTCTTGAGCTTGGGAATATAAAACTTGAATATATCTATTTCGATATAAACGATTCCATAATAGACCTATTTCAGTTGGACTATATTGACTTTTATGGCATGTAGAAATAACATGCTTTCAATACGCATTTAATTACCATTAAAGCTAACATTTAAAAGCTAAAACAGCACCTATTTTCAACGACAAAGCCACTAAAATCTGAAATCCCTTTCGCCGTTGTCAATGCGGGCAAGGTATTCGGTGGCTTTGGCGCGGGCGCGTTCATTAGGAATGTCGGCAAGCAGACGCTTTATCATGGCCTCGCCTTTGGCGCGGGTAGCAGGTGTTGCATAATCCCTAAGATACTCCTTTAATGTTATAAGTGCATTGGGCAGGCAACAGTTCGAGATTTGTCCGCTTTTCAACAGAGTCATAAAACGATCACCGGTGCGCCCTTCGCGATAACAGGCGGTACAAAAACTGGGGATATGGTCAAGGTCAAGCAACCACTCCACAACCTCGTCGAGGGTGCGGTAGTCGGCAATGTCGAACTGTGCAGAGTTCTCATCGGGAGTCTCTTCGGTAACATATCCTCCAACACTTGTACGCGAACCACCACTTATTTGGGATATGCCCAGTTCAAGTAGTTTTTCGCGACTCTTGACACTCTCGCGTGTAGAGATTATCATTCCTGTGTAGGGAACGGCAATGCGTATGATGGCGACAATCTTATGGAATATTTCATCTGGTACAGCATTCTCAAAATCGGCGGTATCCACATCATCGGCCTTACACAAACGAGGAACACTTATGGTGTGTGGCCCTACCCCGTATGTTGCTTCAAGGTGTTCGGCATGCATGAGTAGACCTACGAAATCGTATCTATAGGTTTCGAGTCCAAAGAGCACTCCAATACCCACGTCGTCTATGCCGCCCTGCATTGCGCGGTCCATAGCCTCGGTGTGCCAGGCATAATCTTTTTTTGGGCCGGTTGGGTGCAACGCTTCGTAATTGGCTTTGTTGTATGTTTCCTGAAAAAGGATATATGTACCAATGCCGGCGTCGTGCAGACGGCGGTAGTTCTCGACTGTTGTAGCTGCAATATTGACATTCACGCGACGTATTGCGCCATTCTTGTGCTTTATGCCATATATGGTTTTTATGCTTTCAAGGATATACTCAATAGGATTCATCAACGGGTGTTCACCGGCTTCAAGAGCAAGTCGCTTATGTCCCATATCCTGCAGGGCAATGACCTCGGCGCGAATCTCTTCCTGCGAAAGTTTCTTGCGACGTATTGTCTTGTTCTTTGCATGATAGGGGCAATATACGCAACCGTTGACACAGTAGTTGGAAAGGTACAGCGGTGCGAACATCACAATGCGGTTTCCATAGAAACGGTGCTTTATTTCATTGGCAAGGCTGTAAATGCGTTGTATAATCTGTGGGTCATTACACTCGAGCAGCAACGCAGCCTCGCGGTGTGTAATACCTTTGTATGCAGTAGCTTTTTGCAGAACAGTCTCTATAAGTTCCTTATTGTTGCTATTCTCGCGAGCATACTGCATTGTAGATTGTATTTCGCTATCGCAAATGAATTCTGTAGCAATTATCGATTTTGGATTATACATAATTTTCTTTACTATTAACTACCAAGTTTTCCGTTTTCACATTTCACTTCCCAACAGTCTCCACGGGAGAAATCAATAAAATAGCCAATACTATCCAACTTGCGTGCAAGCAATTCCAATTGCTGCGCCGACTCGCTTCCACTCCCCTTTTTATTATTATAAATAGTATATTTTTCACGGTACTCAAGCGGAGTCATGTTCGGCATTACAACATTCGCCCCGGCAAGTATCGCACGTTCAGTTCCATTGGCACACAATGTTGCAATAGCCGTTGTTACCGGTATCAAAGCTGCAGGAAAACGCAGACGCAACAACGATATAATAAGCAATGTTCTATCTACACTACCCGGATGTTCATTGGCAAACGGGGTCCCGGCAGCGGGTATAAAAGGACCTAAGCCTATCATTTGCGGTTTCAGTTCGTCAAGAAACATCAAATCCTTTACAAGGTGTTCTGTTGTCTGTCCGGGCGAACCAACCATCATTCCGCTACCCACCTGAAAACCAAGTTTCTTGAGTTCAGCAAGGCAATTTTGCCGGTTGTCGATACTCATTGACTTTGGGTGCAGTTGGGAGTAATGCCAGCTATCGGCCGTCTCGTGGCGAAGCAGATATCTATCGGCACCGGCAGCACGTAACATTGCATAACCTATAGCCGAACGCTCCCCAACAGAGAGTGTCACAGCCTTTTCGGGGAACTCACTTTTTATTGTAGCCACAACATAGGCAAGCCACTCATCGCTTTGCAAGGGGTCTTCACCTCCCTGCAGAACAAATGTATTGAAGCCAAGTTCTGCAGCTGCACGGCAACACTCTATAATATGCTCCTTGCCCAACCTGTAACGCTGTGCCAGACGGTTACTGCTTCGCAGTCCACAATAAAGGCAATTATTCCTGCAACAGGAACTTATCTCGATGAGCGCACGTACATATACCCCCAATCCAAAATGAGCCTGCGCTACCATACGTGCCCTGTCTGCAATATAAGCTACAATATGGGAATCGGTCACATTCAGCAATGCTTGCCACACATTGGCAGGCACTACCGCAGCACTTTCAACTGTTTCTACAAGTTCCTCTATGGACTTTATCACCACTTTTTCATTTTATTGTGAAACATTATTGCAAAAATAGTTGAATTAGCCGTTTTTTATTTATTTTTACTGCAAAATTTACTAACCATAACCATTATGTTCATTCGCTATCGTCTTTTATCAAAACTCGTGGCATTGTGGAAGAATAATGAGCTTCTGCAGAAGATAGACCGTCTGCCATACGAAATGTATCCACGCAACCAGAAGCCCAAGGGACGCTGTTGCATTCACAAAGAACGTGCCGTAATCAAGTACAAGATGATGGCAATGATGGGTTTCAGCATGCAGGACGAAACCGACGAAATGACACCGCTCAGCAGCTATGCACGCCAAATGCTCACATGCAAAAGCCCAAAGAACGAAAAGGCGATACTGCACGTGATGGATGAGGCTTGTTCTTCATGCGTCAAGAGCAACTACGAGGTTTCGAACCTTTGCCGTGGCTGCGTTGCACGCCCATGCTACACAAACTGCCCCAAGGATGCCATTGTCTATGACAAGGATGGCAAGGCACACATCGACCACGACAAGTGTATAAGCTGTGGAAAGTGCCACCAGGTTTGTCCATATCATGCTATCATATATATGCCTGTTCCATGTGAGGAGGCATGCCCGGTCAAGGCAATCTCCAAGGATGAATATGGAATTGAGCATATCGACCCCGACAAATGTATATACTGCGGCAAGTGTCTAAACGCATGTCCTTTCGGTGCAATATTCGACAAATGTGAGGTATTCGATGTTCTTCAGGCCATGCGCAGTGGCAAAAGCGTTACAGCAATGGTTGCGCCTGCAGTTCTTGCACAGTTCGGCAAACCTATGGAGCATGTATATGGTGCAATAAAGTCTATAGGTTTTGACAATATAATTGAGGTTGCATACGGCGCCGAGGAGACTATACGCCGCGAGGCCGAAGAGCTGAAGGAGAAGATTGAGGAGGGACAGCCATTCATGACTACAAGCTGTTGTCCGGCATACGTAAACCTTGCAAAGAAACATATCCCTGAGATTGTAAAGTATGTATCATCTACAGGCTCTCCCATGCATTATACTGCAGAATATGCAAAGGAGAAACACCCCGATACAATTACTGTTTTCATTGCACCATGTGCTTCAAAGAAAGCCGAAGGCGAAAACGATCCAAATGTTGACTACGTATGGACATTCCGCGAACTCGACGCAGTCATTCAAGGTATGCGCATAGACATTGAAACCACTATGCCATTCACGCCGGCCGAAAGTGCATGCAAGGACGCGCATAACTTTGCAAAGACAACAGGCGTGTTCACAGCTGTAAAGAATCATATAGGCGACGAAAGCCTTGAGGGTGTTGTGATTGCCGACCTAAACAAAAAGAACATTGCAATGCTCAAAGGATATGCCAAGACCGGCA
The DNA here is from genome assembly GCA_017555865.1 of Bacteroidaceae bacterium. Classification (GTDB taxonomy): domain Bacteria; phylum Bacteroidota; class Bacteroidia; order Bacteroidales; family Bacteroidaceae; genus HGM04593. The sequence continues at coordinate 154 of JAFZFM010000245.1, read as the reverse complement.
AATGCCCCGGCAAGCTTGTTGAGGTAATGTCATGCCCAGGTGGGTGTATCACCGGCCCATGCGCATGCAGCCAGGGAGGCGAAGCTTCGCGCCGTTTCGAGGCCGAGATAAAGAAGAAAAAATAATTTTTTGTTTTCATAATCAGAAAGTCCGC